>CAZMTM010000025.1:0-7503 GCA_964569175.1 uncultured Gammaproteobacteria bacterium
TCTGCAGTCCGATTCCATAACAACCCATAACGATTGGTTTTTTCTGGCCTCTCTCGTTTGTAAAATCAGCTCCCATTTTTTGACTATACTCAGTTCCCAGTTGAAAAATATGACCTGCTTCAATACTATTTTTCTGAATTAATTTTTGGCCACACTTTGGGCAAAAACCATCTTTGGGCCCTATTTCAATATTAGCCGCCCAATTACATTTAGAACAAAGAACAATTTTATCTTCTCCAGAAGGAGCTAGAACCATAAATTCATGTGATTTCTTGCCGCCGATTGTTCCAGATGAAGCCTCAACCATAACTACCTCTACTCCACAGCGCTCAAAAATATTTTGATAAGCTTTAATAACTTTCTGATAGTAGGTATCAAGGGTTTTTTGTGAAGCGTGGAAGCTATAAAGGTCCTTCATTATAAATTCCCGGGTGCGTAAAAGTCCGCCCGTAGCCCGCATTTCGTTACGAAATTTATTTTGAATCTGATAAACAGCTTTGGGCAGGTCCTTGTAGGACTCAATATAAAATCTGGCTAAACTGGTAATCACCTCTTCATGGGTTGAACCCAGCCCAAACCATTTTTCATGGCGATCTTTTGTCTTGAATAAAGGAGGGTCAATGGTTTGCCAACGATCAGTCTTTTGCCAGAGTTCTTTAGATATCAGGGTTGGTAATAAAAGTTCTTCCGCACCCAAAGCATTCATTTCTTCTCTGATAATATTTTCAATTTTCCAGTAAACCCGCAGCCCCAATGGTAAAAGCGACCAGATACCGCTGATTAATTGATTAATATAACCAGCCCGCACCAAAAACTTATGATTAATGGTAACAGCATCTTTTGGGTCACCCCTAAGGGTTTTAGTAAAAAGTTTAGAATATAGCATATCAAAAAATAATTTACCTAAAAAACTTTTCGCCCAAACGAATTAGTTCTCGATAAGTTATAAAAACCAGTAGTAATAGTAATAAATAGAAACCAATACCAACAATAAGGCTTTCGGCTTTATGATTAATCGGTCGACGCCTGATACCCTCAATGAAAGCAAAAAGGATACGCGAACCATCTAAAGCGGGAAAAGGAATGAGCTGGAAAACACCAATAGCCACCGAGAGAAAGGCAACAAATTGCAGGAAATAGACAAAACCAATCCGGGCGATTTCGCCGACCATCATCGTTATACCAACTGGTCCAAAAAATTCACCAAGCATTTTTTGTTTGACCAATAAAGTTTTAAGAATCAACCACAAGCCGTGGAATAAGCGGCCGGCTAATAAAAAAGTGGTTTTTACCCCTTCAAATACAGCTTGATACCAGGGATAAGCTACAATACCAATCTTAGCCAGGGCAATACCAATTACTCCGTAAGACTCTTCTATGTCTTTAAAAATATCTTTGGCTGATAAAACATTAACTTCGCGAACAATAATTTCTTCCCGGCGTTTAACTTTTATTTCAATGGACTGGTCAACTTTTGCTTTAATATAATCCTGAATTTCGGATACTGTTTGGAATTCATGAGCATTGATACTGACAATAACATCGCCGGCCCTCAACTCTGCCTGAGCGGCTGGTGAGCCAGCAGTAATCATTCCTATCTGAATACCCACTTGACGAACAATTCTACCACCTGGTAACGGCTGGCTAATATCCTGTGGAATACCAATAAAAAAACAAAGGGAGAAAATAAAAATAGCCAGGAGTATATTCATACCAACACCGCCAAAACTGACTAAGGCTTTTTTCCACCAAACCTGAGCTGAAAAACTATCTTTTTCTTGACTATCACCCAGTTCACCTTTGAGTTTATTAAACCCACCAAAAGGAATCGAATTCAAAGAATAAATCGTGGCTGTTTCTGCCTCAATTGGTGCTTTCTTTCCCCAAAAAAATTTAAATCGGCTAATTCTTCGGCACCGCTTGGATTTTCCTCCAGCACATACCCAACCGCAAACTCGTGGTGGATAACCAAAACCAAATTCCTCTACCTTGATATTAAAAATTTTAGCGACGACAAAGTGACCCAATTCATGGAAAAAAACCAGAACACCTAAACTAACTATAGCTAAAAGAATAAACATGATTATATAGTAGTAATTTCTTTTTCTTTTCGCTCGCCAATCAATTTAATTTCATTTTGTTTCTCAGCCATTAGTTTGTCTAAATCTTCAAACAGGCGATATTTATCGTCTTCAGTAATTTCTTTGGCTCGCTCGGCTTTAATAATTTCTTCCCGAACACTATTACGAACACTCCTCAAAGATTTCCGGGCATTCTCTGATTTAGTCTGTAAGATTTTAACTAATCTTTTTCTGGTCTCCTCATTCAAGAGCGGCAAATTCAAACGAACCACCCCTTCGCTTACAGAAGGCATGGTGCCTAAATCAGCTGTGCTTAAAGCACGTTCAATTTCTTTAATAACATTCTTGTCCCAGGGCTGAATAACAATTGTTCTCAACTCGGGCACGCTAATACTGGCCAACTGCTCAATGGGCGTCTTTGTGCCATAAACTTCCACTAAAATATGGGTGACTAAATCAACGTTAGCCCGGTTCGTTCTAACACCCTGAATATCTTTTTTTAAAAAATCAATAACTTTGTCAAATTCTGCTTGACGAGAATCAATAATATCCATAACACTATTTTATTTATTTTTATCTTATACCTTATTTATCTTATACCTTATTTATCTTCTATCTTAGCTACGCCTAAATAAAGAATATTTGGGTTGGCAAAGTCTATTAATAATTCAACTGGTGCTCGTTTGGCGGGCATTGATTTAGTAGTCCAGGTCCGACCACCGTCGTCTGATTTATAAAGGGTGGTGGTGGTGACGTAATAAAGAATATCAGGATTTTTTGGATTAACTGTAAAAGAATAAATCTTAACTCGACCACGCGGCACCAGTAATTTGTAGTCAACCCAGGTCTGACCACCATCGTCTGTTCTCAATAATCCATAATCACTGGCACTGATTAGGCCGTCTGACCGCAGGGGATTAAAAATTAGTTTACCAACTTCCGGACCACCGGGGAAATCCTTTAAATTCTCATCTAAAGATTGCCAATCAGTCCCTTGATTATTTGACCGCCAGAGTCCCCGGCCATGAGTAGTAGCATAAAGAATATTAGAATTTTTTGGATTAATCAAAATTTGCTTTATCCTCCCTCGAAGGTTAACAATTGTTAACCAGCTTGAACCATTGTCCTCGCTCATAATTATTCGCCCATCTGAAAGACCAGCATAAACCCGCGCACCATTGGTTGGATCAATAGTCAAAACAGTAATTTCAACCTGGGGAGCCGCCTCTAGATAAACATTCTGCCAGGTCCGGCAGCAATCCAAACTTTTGAATATTCGATTACCAATGGCCACATAAACGATATGTTTAGCTCTAGGATGAATATCGATTGAATTTATTTTCCCACCCGGCAACCTGGTTATTTTTTGCCAGGACTCAGCTGCGTCAAAAGTAACAAAAATACCGTCCTCTTTGGTGCCAAGATATAGAGTACCGCTGTCCTGAGGATCAAAAACCAGGGCCGTAACATCAGATCTGGTCAAAGTATTCTGCTCTCGGTTCAAGCTTAATAAAGCAGCTTTTTGTTGCCAAGAAGCAGTCCCATCAACTGATTTAAAAACTCCGCCGTCAGGCGTCCCGACTCTTATTTTAATACAGCCAGCCGTAATGCCGAGAATAAGAATAAGGGTAATAGTAAAAATGATGTTTGTCTTTTTCATAGATAAATTCGTAGATAAATTCATAGATAAATTCATTATAAGTTAATTAAAATTATATTAAAAATTAATTAATAAATTTTCAATAGCTAATTTTTGATTGACATTGCGTGAAAGCCAAAATTGGGTTTTTAAAATTTCAAAAGCAAATTTGGTAAGTCTTTCTTTGCTATAGAGTTTGGCTATTTTTTTGAAACCGCTCATTGAATCATCCGACGCCTCATTGCCTAACTTAATCAGAATCAAATCTCTAATCAACTGCAATAAACCATTCAAATTTGGTGAATTTAAAATTAAACCGGCTAATTTAAACCTGGAATAAAGAGTATCTTCAGCCAAAAGAGTAATACACTGTTCAGCCAACTCCACATGTTCAATAACTTTCTCTGAATGCTTGGCAAAATCAATTGCTAAACCTGGGCGACCGAGAGCCAGGGCTAAAATAAATTTCGCTTTCTTCTCTGTCAAACCAAAACTTTTAACCAGATGTAAAATAATTTCCTTCTTCGGCGGAAAGGAAAATCTAAGAATTTGACAACGAGAGCGAAGGGTCGAAAAAACACTATAAAAACTTCTGGCAACTAAAATAATTACTGTCTTTTTGGGCGCTTCTTCAAGTAATTTCAAAAAAGAATTAGCCGCCTGAATAGTCAAATCATCGGCCCCTTTTATTATAGCAATTTTAGCCAACCCGCAAAGAGGCGTTAAACTTAGATTAGCTTTAAGCTGACGAATTTGATTGATACTAATTTGGCTTTTGCCAACTGGCCTTGAAATCCAGATAACATCAGGATGTAAACCCTTAAAAACCTGCTGACAGTTAACGCATTTTCCGCATGGTTCAGTTTTTGCTCCGCTAGCTGACGGATGATTTTCGCAAATCAAACTGGCCGCCAGATATTCAGCCACTCTGCTTTTACCAATATGAGCCGGCCCATAGAATAAGTAAGCATGGGCCAACCTGTTATTAACAATACTTTTTTGTAAAAATTTAATGATTCTTTGATGGCCGATAATGGGAAGCATGTTCATATTATAACATTTCTAAAAGTCGCTGACAAGAGAGATGCAAACTTAAAAATCCCTGTAATCAACGGAGTAGATTAGCTAAAAAACTAAATCTCGACACATTATGTCGAGATTCTTTTAAGATTATAAAAACCAACTGAAATTTCTAAATTTCACAAGAAGCCGAGCCAAGATGAGGAAGAGGGTCGTCGGGCCAGTAAGCGCTTAATCCGGGTCGACCATATAAGAGACTAAGAAAGGGTAGACGCTTTGATTCATCATAGCGCGAGCTGAGAATAATGATAGGATGAATTGATAAAATACCTGGGTGCTGAGCCACCAAAGATATACTCTCAACTGTTATTAATCCTCTTCGACCGATTTTTTCTAATTCTCCTATATCAACGTCTTTACAAATGTCGGCTAACTGACTAGACCTCCGACCACTATTGAGTATTCCATATATCCAATAAGGTTTATCAGGTGTTTTTACCATATCTTTTAAAAGACTGCTATCAAGATAATTATCACCGCCAATTAATTGTATTTGTCTAGTAGTCGGGATAATATTGGCCGGGAAAACTAATAAAGCCCCTGGTCTATCTTCGGGCATTGAGACAATAGAAATTAATTCATCTTCGCTTATATCAAGCGGCTCTCGATAACCAAGGTCTATAAAGCGAGCCAGTTGATCTGCGAAAACCTGTTCTGGCGTTGGTCTTTGAAACTTATAAAGAACCATTTATGCCTCCTTTTTGTTTCACTATATTTTTTGTTTATCTGGTTAGATAAACTTGTTATATACAATAGCAAATTTTAAAAATCTGTCAACCATCAAGCAGGGTTTCTTTAGTTTTTTGAGCACATTTCTGCCAGGAGAATTCTTTGACCCGGGTCCGACCGGCTTCTATCAACTCGCTTCTTAAACTTTCATCATCTATTATTTTTTTCATCATTTCGGCCATTTCCGGAAAATCAGCCGGCTTGAAATATAAAGCGGCCTGATTAGCTACTTCAGGGATAGAGGCAGTTTTAGCGGTTATTACTGGACAACCACTTGCCATTGCTTCCAATAAGGGAATGCCAAAACCTTCGTAAAGAGAAGGGAAAACAAATGCTCTAGCCCCATTATATAGATAAGTCAGTTCTCTTGGCTTAATATATCCAATGGTAATGATATTTTTATCGTTGATTATTTTTGTTCTAACTTCGCTATAACCATAGCCCGGATTACCAACTAAGACCATCTGCGGAATAACTGATAATTGATAATTAGTAATTAATGATTGGTAAGCCTCAATCAATCCCTTGATATTCTTCTTTCTTTCTAAACGACCGACGTAAAGAAAATAAGATTTTCCTATTTTATATTTAGCTAGAACCTCCTTTAACTTGTCTTTTTCTCTGTCTTTAATAATCCGGTAATTTCTACTGTCGTAACCCAGCGGAATAACCACTATCTTATTATCCTCTGCTTTATATATCTCTATTAGTTCCTTCTTGGTAAATTCTGAAGGAACAATAATTTTGTCAGCGCGCTTAACAGCAAACCAGTGCACAAATGAATAATAAATTCTTTGCCAGAGGCTATAAGCTTGACTAAACCGTTTAAAACCAAGGTCATGAATAGTGAGAACTGCTCTTGCCCGTGAGATTATCGGCAAACAATGTGCCGGAACAAACAAAATATTGGGTGGGTTAACTAACATTTCCCATGACAATCTTATCTGGGTCCAAAGATATTTTAACGGCCAGAATAAAATTCTAGATTGCCATCCATCCGGCAAATTTTCTAAGTCGCCCCTAAGTTTATCCGACGAATATAAAATAAATTTATCCCCGGCCGGAGTGGGGATTTTTTTAAATTCCTGGATTAAATGGTATGAATACCATTCAACACCAGTTTTAAATTTTCGACTAGCGCGAGATGCGTCTATTCCAATAAGCATGCCAACGTTACTTTATGATTATTTTGTGGCCAGAATACTTCTTTTGTAAGATTCTAAATTATCTAAAGCAATACCGGTTCCTTTAGCCACTGAAAGTAGGGGCTCATCAGCCACATAAGCTGGCACGCCAGTAGCCTGAGTCAAAAGTTTGTCAATATTCCTCAATAAGGCACTGCCGCCGGAGAGAACCATTCCTTTTTCCATCACATCAGCCGAAAGTTCTGGCGGTGTTTCATAAAGCACGGATTTGACAGCTGAAGTAACAGCATTAAGTTCATCTTGAATAGCCTCGGTCACATCATCAGAATTAATAGTTAAGATTCTGGGCAAACCAGTAATCATATCTCTACCTTTAATATTCATGTTTAATTTTTTTTCTAATGGCAAGGCTGAACCAATATTAATTTTAATTTCCTCAGATGTCCGTTCGCCAACCGCCAAATTATATTTTCTACGAATAAAAGCAGCAACAGCCGCATCAAATTTATTACCAGCCACTCTGACCGAAGTACAGGTGACAATTCCGCCCAAAGATATTACGGCCGCTTCAGTTGTCCCACCGCCCATATCAATAATCATATGTCCGGAAGCCGAACCAATTGGAATATTAGAGCCAATGGCCGCAGCAATCGGTTCTTTAATAATATAAGCAGCCCGGGCACCAGCTGTTTTGGTAGCATCAATCACGGCCCGTTTCTCAGTGGAAGTAATACCGCCTGGCACAGCCTCCATAACGTCAGGCCGAAAAAATCTAAACCGACCCAGTGACTTACCAATTAAATATATAAGCATATCTTCGGTCGTCTTG
>CAZMTM010000026.1:0-3918 GCA_964569175.1 uncultured Gammaproteobacteria bacterium
CTTTGACTTATGGGGTAGATGGTCTCAGGGCTAGTTTAATAGGCTCTTCTCAATTTCCTTTAGTGTTAGATTTAGCTGTTCTTTTAATTTTTGGTTTAGGCATGGTCATTTTGGGCTCCTGGTTTTTTAGTAAAACAGAAGTTTAGAGATTTAAAGGTCTGGATTTATATAGGAGACAGTTGGTAAAATAAAGCTAATCTGACGAAAATTCTTTTTGGCAGGTTGACCGTCTGGCCATGCTGACCGGTATTTTTGGCCACGAATTGTTTATTTTTCCTAATAATGAAAATTTGTACAGATGAACAATTAGTTACTAATTATTTGAAAGGCGACAATAAATCGTTAGAGATTTTAATCAAGAGATATTTGAAGCCAATTTATAGCTTTGTCTATCGCTTTGTTAGAAACAGCGAAGAGGTGGAAGATATTACTCAAGAAGTTTTCGTAAAAGTTTGGCGTAATCTTAAAAAATTTAAATCGAAATATAAATTCAAAGCTTGGATTTTTACTATTGCCAAGAATACTTGCCTTGATTGGCTGAAGAAAAAACGGACAATTCCATTCTCGGCTTTAGACAACAAATACGAGAACTTTTCTTTTGCCGGAAGCATCCAAGATCCAGCCCCTCTTCCCGATGAAATTATGGAACGTACAGATATAAGCCAATTACTGACTGCGGCACTGGATAAATTATCGCCGAGATACCGTCTGGTTTTATTTCTTTATTATAACGACCACTTCAATTTTCGTGAAATCGCCGAGTTGTTGGGGAAGCCGCTTAACACCGTAAAAAGCTGGCACAGGCGTGCATTAATCTTGCTCAGAAAACTTATTACCTGAATCGAAATGCACCAAAACGCATAGCTGGTCGTATTGGTAAGTAGAGGCCTATGCGTATAAATTACGAGAAACTGTTTAGTCATATTAAACCCGCCGAGCCGCCAGCGGGCCTTTTTGATAAGATTATTCTGGCCATCAAGCGGGAGCAGGAACTCCAGAAGACAAAAAGACTGGCATTTGGTTTCTTATTCCTTCTGATTGTTTCTCTGGTAGCAGCACCTTTTTCCTGGACAATACTCGCGGACCAAATGGAGGTTTCTGGCACCTCTTACTTCCTCTCAGCTGCCGTAAGTAATCTAGGTGTTTTCTTTGCTTTCTGGCAGGATTTTGGCTTGGCCATTGTTGAGTCTTTGCCAATCACAGGAATAGTTTTGTTTGTAGTTAATGTTGTCTTCTTGCTTTTTACTGTTCGTCTATTTTTGCACCGCAAAAAGCTGCTATTATTATATCTAACCCATAATTATTTAATTTTATGAGCAAACATTCTGATGTTCTTAAGTGGATTATTATTGGACTACTTAGTTTTCTGGTTCTTATTATAGTATTCGCTGCTGGCATGCGGATTGGTGGAACAAAAGCAAGATTTTCCTATGGCTGGGCCCAGAGTTATCATAAAAATTTTGCTGGTCCGAGAAAAGGGTTTTTGGAAAACTGGCGAAATTTTCCCAGGGGCGACTTTGTTTCTGGTCATGGTACTTTTGGAGAAATTATCAAAATTAACGAAGGCACTTTGGTCGTTAAAGGGAGGGGCAACGTGGAAAAGATTATATTAATAACCGATAAAACAACGATTGTGTCAGGACGTCAAGAAATTAAGCTAGCAGATTTAAAAATTGATGAACAAGTGGTGGTTATCGGTTCCCCAAATGAAGAGGGACAAATTGAATCCAAACTGATACGGATTTTTGACGGAGAAGAAATAAAAAATTTACAAAAACCTTTTCACCCGTTCCGATTCCTCCCATTTTTTAAAAAATAAAAAATTAAATTAATGCTTAAACGTAAACGTAAATTTGTTATTTTAATAATTCTGACCATTATTGTTATTGGAGCTTATTTTACCTATCGAAATGTATTTAAAGATAAAAATATAATTCGCTATGTTACCGCAGCAGTTGAAAAAGGCACGTTGGTCATAACAGTTGCCGGAAGTGGACAGGTCAGCGCTTCTAACCAGGTTGATATTAAGCCAAAGGTTTCCGGCGATATTGCATCTATCGGAGTAAAACAGGGTCAAATTGTGAAAACTGGAGCTATACTTGTTAAGCTGGATACCGCTGATGCCCAAAAAACAGTTCGCGATGCCGAAACAAGTCTTGAGACAACCAGGCTTGAGCTAGAAGAATTAATGAGTCCGCCAGATGAACTGACTATATTTCAGGCTGAAAGCGCTCTTACCCAGGCCGAAGACAGTCTGACCAAATTAGAGTTTAGCCAGGAAATAAGTTATCAAAAAGCTCTCCAGGCAAAACAAAAAGCAATAGATAACATTACTAAAAGCTATGAAGACAGTTTTAACACAATTGAAACGGTCTTTTTTAATGTCCCGGCTATTATGACTGATTTACGAGAGATTTTATATGAAGACACAATCAATGAAAACCAAACTAATATCGGAGCCTATAAGGGATATGACGGAGCTCAAATGTTGACATTTATTACCAGCGCCGAAAATGATTACAGCGCTGCTTTAGTAAAATATACTGCCAATTTGGAAAACTATAAAAATACCAGTCGATATGCCAGCCAATCAGTTATTGAATCTCTTCTAACCGAAACCCTTGAAACGTCTAAGGCAGTTGCTCAAACGGTAAAAAGTGAAAAGAACATTATTGACTTGGTGATTGATTATATTTCTCAAAAAAAATTTAGAACACCAAATATCATACTTACTTACCAATCTGATTTAGAAACTTATCTTAGTCAGACCAATAGTTTTTATTCAAGTCTTTTGACTATTCAACAAACAATTCAAAATAACAAAGATGCCTTAGTGAATGCTGAGCAGGATATAACCCAGATGGATCAAGATCAACCCCTTGATCTGGCGGCGGCTGAAAGAAGTGTGGAGGAGAAAAAAAAGAAATTAGCTGATTTAAAAGCGGGCCCTGATGATCTTGACGTTCGAGCTAAAAAAATAACTGTCCAGCAAAAAGAAGATGTCCTTTTAGACGCAAAAGAAAATTTAACCAATCATTTTATCCGCGCTCCTTTTGATGGCGTTGTGGCTAATGTAAATGTAAAGAAAGGCGATTCAGTTTCGTCCGGGACAATACTTCTTAGTCTTATCACCCAACAAAAAATAGCCGAAATTTCTTTTAATGAAATTGATATTGTTAAGGTCAAGCTTGACCAAAAAGTAATACTTACTTTTGATGCCGTAGAAGATTTGACTATTAGCGGGCGGGTGATTGAGGTGGACTCTATCGGTACGGTTAGCCAAGGGGTGGTTACTTATAATGTCAAAATTAACTTTGATGCTGATGATGAGCGAATTAAACCAGAGATGAGTGTAAATTCCGATATTATTACTGATGCCAGGCAAGATGTATTATTGGTGCCCAATGTTACCGTGAAGACTCAGGGTAGTGTCTATTATGTTCAGACACTTGATATTGAGAATTTGCCGCATGACCAAGAAGTAGTTGTCGGGCTGGCAAATGATATTTCCACCGAGATTATCAGCGGTCTGGAAGAGGGCGACAAAGTCATTACCCAAACGATTAGCTCGTCCAGTAAAGCTTCTTCAAATAATACAAACTCTAGTGTACCGGGCAACAATTCAATGCAAATGATGAGAATGATGCGTTAAAATATTTGTAAAGAGTTTATCGAACTATGATTGAATGTCAAAACATCTCCAAAACTTATTTTACGGGGGAAATTAAAACCGAGGCATTAAAAAATGTCTCTTTTACAATTAAAAAAGGAGAATTTGTGGCGATTATGGGTCCCTCGGGTTGCGGTAAATCAACCTTAATGCATCTTATCGGTTGCCTGGATACGCCGACCAGCGGAAAATATTTTTTAGAAGGCACCGATGTTTCGACTTTTTCTGATGATCAATTGGCTGAGATA
>CAZMTM010000026.1:3928-7501 GCA_964569175.1 uncultured Gammaproteobacteria bacterium
TTTGTTTTTCAAACTTTTAATTTACTGCCGCGGGCTACAGTACTGCGTAATATTGTTTTACCCCTGGCTTATGCTGGAGTACCGCGCGAGAAACGCGAACAATACGCCCACACTGCTCTTAATAGCGTTGGCTTAAATGAGTCACATTTTCATCATCTTTCTAATCAGCTTTCCGGTGGTCAAATGCAAAGAGTGGCTATTGCCAGAGCGTTAATCAATAATCCGAGCATTATTTTAGCCGATGAACCGACTGGGAATCTGGATTCAAAATCCTCCCATGTTATCTTAACTACTTTTCAAAAATTTAATGAGCAGGGACGGACCATTGTCCTTATTACCCATGAACGTTATGTATCCGAATATGCCAAGCGGATTATTTATTTTCGCGACGGTGAGATAATCGGCGACAAAACAATAAGATAAAGCATTAATATTTATGAGCATTGTTGATTTATTTGAAGAAACATTTTTTGGTATTTCGGCCAATAAGATTAGAAGTGGGCTAACTATTTTAGGCATCGTTATTGGTATTGGTTCGGTTATTGCCATGATGTCCATTGGTCAAGGGGCCCGGGGCACTATTGAATCCAGCGTTCAATCAATGGGTTCCAATCTTATTACAGTAATGCCAGGATTTCAGAAGGAATTTGGTCTGGTCAGGTCTGGACGAGGCGAGGCCACCACCTTAACTCAAACTGATGCTGAAGCTATTGAGGAGGAAATTGTCCTGACCAGAGCAGTAGCGCCGGAGATTTCTAAAAGATACCAGGTTACAGCTAAGGGCACCAATACTAATACCTCTGTGATTGGTACAGTTTCTTCATATACCCGGATAAAAAATGTTGAAATAGATACTGGTTCATTTATTTCTGACCAGAATGTGAAGGTCTTGTCAAAAGTGGCAATTTTAGGGCCGACCACTCGCGATGATTTGTTCGGCGAAAGTTCAAATCCGGTCGGACAAAAAATCAAGATTAATCGAATTAGTTTTACAGTTATAGGTATTACTAAAACTAAAGGCGGTACAGGATTTGGCAGTCAGGATGATATGATTTTTATTCCTATTTCTACGGCCCAGCGCTATTTATCCGGCGATGATTATGTTAGTGCTATTAATGTTCAGGTTCAAGACGAACAATCTATGTCAACTGTTCAAGACCAGATTATCAATCTTTTACTGGTCCGCCACAATATTGCAGACCCTCAATTGGCTGATTTCAGAGTTATGAATCAAGCCGATATTTTAGAGGTAGCCTCTTCTATTACCGATACTCTGACTCTGCTTCTTGCTTCTATCGCTGGTATTTCTTTAATTGTTGGCGGTATCGGAATTATGAATATGATGATGACCACAGTTACCGAGAGAACGCGCGAAATTGGGCTTCGTAAAGCTATCGGCGCCAAGAAAATAGATATCAGTCTTCAATTTCTAATTGAGGCAGTAGTTCTTACTTTTATGGGTGGAATTATTGGGATTATTTTTGGCGCTTTATTCGCCTATGGCATTACCATTTTTACTGATACGGTTACCAAAGTTTCTTTATTTTCCGTTATTTTAGCTTTTGGCGTTTCTGCCACCATCGGGATTGTTTTTGGTTATTGGCCGGCGCGAAAAGCGGCTAATCTTAATCCGATTGAAGCATTGCGTTATGAATAAATAATAATTAATTAGACAAATTGTATGAAAAAAATCATCCCGATTATTATTGTTATCGTTATTCTTGCCGGCGGCAGTGCTTTTTATGGAGGTATGAGATACGCCCGGAATAAAGTTTCTCTGAGAGAGGGGAGTCTGTTGTCGGAAAATTTTCGAAATTTATCGGCAGAGCAGAGTCAGCAATTTATGCAGAAAAATGGAGAAGAAGGTTTTGCCGGAAGATTCAACGGCCAGACCGGTCCAGGTTCTCTGAACGGCGAGGTTATAGCTAAGGACGATGAAAGCATTACAATTAAAATGCGTGATGGCGGTTCTAATATCATATTTTTCTCTGATTCGACGGAAATAGGAAAATTTGTAGATGGATTAATAGATGATATTGAGATTGGCAAGCAGATTTTCGTAGGGGGCAATCAAAATTCTGATGGTAGCTATACTGCGAAAAATATCCAGATTAATTAAAAATAATTGTAGATTAGTGTACGAAGGGGTAGGACAGATTACCAACCAGCCGTAATTTTGAAGGCAAAACGGTTGGTTAATGTTTAAAAAGAAGTTCTAATATTCTTCACGACTCGGAGTTAAGAAAAGAGCGCGGCAAAACCTCGCCCTTTTCTTTAACTATTACTCATATATCTTACCTCATCCCCATCTTTACTTTTTAGTCAAAATATGCTAAAATAAGGGCGTAAATTAAATTATTCATCCCGCATATATATATGTCCAAAGATTTTCTTCAACAAAAATATCCCGACCTGAGCAAGTCACCGGAAGTGGCCAGCGCGGTGCGCCGTCGAGAAAAAAGAGCCGGGGAAAAGGTTAAGGGCGACAAGAAAGTAGAAACCTACCTCCATCGTTTAGAGGAAATATTTAGTCATCCCGACGAATCGTGCCGTCAGCGACGAATTGATATCTTAAAGGACAAATTGCACGATTTGTTTGTAATCAAACCGGCCGATGTTCCCGAAGCATATTTTGACCTACAACGAAAAATTGCCCGCGAACAAGGTCATGGTGATATTGAAATATCGCCAGAAATGAGAAAACAGGCAACTGACGCGATTATTACCGACCAGACCCAAAGCCTTGACGCCTGGATAGATTATTTAGGCTCCGAAGACGCTGTCTATCCGGCCTGGCTTAAATATTTTGCCTTTAGAAATATTGTCAAGTTAGGGGAATATGATAAGGAGAAAAAAGAGTTTAAGAAAAGAAGCAAGGGTACCGTAGGACTGTTTCCTGACATTAACCGCGAAGCCCTGGCCTATGTATTAGACGCAATAGAAAAGCAATATGGCAGGAAAGAAAGGGTAATCGGCGATCAGGAATGGGAACAACTGCTCAAAGGAGCCAACTTTGCCAAGCTCTACGCCTACGCTATAGAAAGAATAACTCCGGCTTCTCAAGAACAAAAAGAAATTATTGAAGGCGAGTGGGTTAAATATGACCAGTCCAGCGACCCGACTCCGCTTTACACCTCTCTTCAGGGCCAGGGCACCGGCTGGTGCACGGCCGGAGAAAGCGTCGCCCAAGCCCAGCTTGAACTCGGCGATTTTTATGTTTATTACTCCAAAGCCCAAAACGGTCAGAATACCATACCCCGAGTCGCTATCAGAATGCAAAACAATCAGATTGCCGAAGTGCGCGGTATCAACAGCCAACAGAATCTTGAGGGAAAGATGATGGATATTGCCGAAGAAAAGATGAGAACACTGCCCGGAGCCGATGCCCACAAGAAAAAAACAGCTGATATGAGACAATTAACCGAGCTTGATAAAAAGGTTAAAGCTCAAGAAAAATTAACCCCTGACGACCTTCGTTTTCTCTATGAAATCGAGTCTCCAATCCATGGTTTTGGCTATCAGCGAGATCCCAGGATTGAAGAAATCAGACAAACAAGAGATATTAAAGCCGAT
>CAZMTM010000027.1:0-5857 GCA_964569175.1 uncultured Gammaproteobacteria bacterium
TGTAGGCTTTTACGAGCCTCGGGAGTTCGAATCTCCCCCTCTCCGCCAATTTACACATTTTGGGTTTTTAACAAAAACTAATTATGAGATTTCTAAAAGATTTTAAAAATAAAATAATCTGCGGTGATGTTTTAGAAGTTATGCGTCAAATCTCTGATGGCGTTGTTGATTTGGTCATTACCTCACCCCCTTATAATCTGAAAAATTCAACGGGGAACGGCATGAAAGACGGGCGGGGTGGTAAATGGGCCAACGCAGCTTTACAAAAAGGATATACTCACCATAACGATTGTATGCCTCATAATGAATATGTGAATTGGCAAAGAGCGTGCCTTGTAGAGATGATGCGTATTATTCCTGAGAATGGGGCGATTTTTTATAATCATAAATGGAGAGTTCAGGGCGGATTACTGCAAGACCGACAAGATATTCTGGATGGTTTTCCGGTTCGTCAGATAATCATTTGGAAACGGAAAGGTGGAATTAATTTTAATCCCGGTTATTTCTTGCCAACATATGAAATTATTTATCTAATTGCTAAACCGAAGTTTAAACTTGCGCCAAAAGCAAACGCTTATGGTGATGTTTGGGAATTTGCACAAGATATGAATAACAAACATCCTGCCCCGTTCCCGGTAAGCTTAATTGATAGAATTGTGTCATCCACAAACGCAAAATTGGTCCTCGATCCATTTATGGGCTCCGGCACGACTGCAATTTCTGCTATTAATTTCAAGCGTGATTATATTGGTATCGATGTTTCGCCGGAGTATTGCAAAATGGCAGAAAATAGAGTTAAACGTTATCTGTCTCAAGCTAAACTTTTATAATTTATGACGAAGAATAAAACAATTATTTACACCAAACAATCTTTAATTAAAAAATTAAAGGAGATAACCGTAAAGGGCTGGATTCCCAATGCGCGACGCGGAAATCGTGGTGGAATCGGCAATACCCTTGAAGATTTACTTGGTATTAAAGAAAACAATTTACCAATGCCTAATGCGGCCGAATGGGAGTTAAAAGCACAACGTCTAAATTCTTCCTCTCTTATAACATTATTTCATATGGAGCCGTCGCCGCGCGCAGTTCGTTTTGTGCCTCAAATACTTTTGTCAAAATATGGCTGGCCACACGAAGAGGCCGGCAAAAAATATCCAAAAAATGAAATGAGTTTTCGTCAAACCATTCATGGTTTATCAAGAAGCGACAGAGGATTTATGGTACAAATTGACCAAAGAAAAAGAAAGGTGTTGATTTCTTTTGATGCCAAGTTTGTTAACGTAAGACATAAAGATTGGCTTAGATCGGTGAAAACACGCGTTGGAATAGGGGAATTAAAACCTCAACCTTATTGGGGATTTGACGACTTGGCGTATAAATCAGGCACAAAGTTACTCAATACTTTCTATGTTCAAGCCGAAGTTAAAATGAAGCGAGGGAAAGAATATTATAGGTATATAAAAGTTACGATGTTGCAGAAATTCAATTTTGAAGGTTTTTTAAGAGCGATTAAAGAAGCAAAGGTTTTGGTGGATTTTGATGCCCGAACGGGACATAATCATGGAACGAAGTTTAGAATGCGGCAGAATACTTTACCTGTACTTTATAAAAAAATAACCAAAATTATCAAATGATTTATTTAGTAATTATTTGAATAAAAAAAGCTTATGAGATTTCTAAATTTTTTTCACAATTTAGTTCCCTGGTTTTTAACTCACGGAGTTAGGGTTATTGTTATTCTTGTTCTGGCTTATCTAGTGATGCGTATCGGCAGGATTTTTATTGCCAGATTGATTAGAGCTCTGGTTAAGCGGGGAGAAGGGCCGGACGCGGAGAAAATTGAAAAAGCCCGGGAAAAAACCTTGACCGGCGTTTTTTATTCTACTCTTAGGGTGGCAATTTGGGTGATAGTCGTTTTAACTATCTTGCCCGAATTCGGTATTAATATCGGGCCTCTTCTGGCCGGTGTTGGTGTGGTTGGACTGGCTTTGGGTATGGGAGCTAGAAGTATAATTCAGGATCATCTGGTTGGACTTTTTATTATTATTGAAGACCAATATCGGGTCGGTGAGGAAGTAAAAATTGCTGGTATGCAGGGCAGAGTAATGGTTTTAAATTTACGCCGGACAATACTTAAGGACCAGGAAGGCGTAGAGCATTCTATCCCTAATGGAAAAATAACAATTGTTTCTAATTTTTCAAGATCAAAATGATTTATTTAGGCGCTGACCATGCCGGCTTCAAGTTAAAAGAAGAGATTAAGAAATACTTGAAACGGCTTGATTTAAAATACAAAGATTTAGGCAATCAGGTTTTTGATCCCGAGGATGATTACCCTGATTTTGCTTATAAAGTGGCTAAAAGGGTGGTCAGGGAAAAAGATGCCAGAGGTATTCTTATCTGCGGTTCTGGTTTGGGTATGGCTATGTCAGCCAATAAAGTAAAAGGAATCAGGGCAGCCGCGGCCTGGAACGAAACAACGGCTTGTTTAGCCAGAGAACATAATCAGGCCAATGTTTTGACTCTGAGTGGCTGGGCGATTAAGCCAAAATTGGCCAAGAGAATGGTTAAGGTATGGTTAAAAGCCAAACCTAGCCGAAAAGCCAGACATTTGAGAAGAATTAATAAGATAAAGAAGCTTGAGAGAGAACAAAAACTGCCGTAATTTATAATTATGGACAGCACGATTGATGAGATAAAATCAAAGTTGGATATTGTTGACGTCATTTCAGAATATATCCAGCTTAAGCCAGCCGGGACGAGCTTTAAGGCTGTTTGTCCGTTCCATCGCGAGAAAGCTCCGTCTTTTTTTGTTTCGCCAGAAAAACAAATCTGGCATTGTTTTGGTTGTAATAAAGGAGGTGACATCTTCGGCTTTGTTCAGGAAATTGAGGGAGTAGAATTTCCTGAAGCATTAAGAATTTTGGCCATAAAAGCCGGAGTAAAAATTAAAAAGTATGACCGTCAGTCAGTCAGTCAGAATACTAAATTATTAGATATTTCTCGCCTGACCGCTAAGTTTTATCATAGAATACTTCTTGAATCTTCTTTGGCTGAAAAAGTCAGGGAATATTTAAAAGAAAGGGGATTGAATAAAAAAATTATAACCGAATTCCAATTAGGGTTTGTGCCTGATAAATGGGACACACTTTTAAAATTTCTGTTAAAAAGAGGATATAAAGAGACAAATATTGAGGCGGCTGGTTTGATAGTCAGAAAACAGACAACGAGAAATAAACAACAGTCAAATTATTATGACCGTTTTCGCGATCGAATTATGTTTCCAATTTTTAATATTCATGGTCAGGTGGTCGGTTTCACTGGCCGAATTTTGCCCGGCTCAAAAGACCATGATAAATCAGCCAAATATATTAATAGCCCTCAGACATCCATTTACAACAAAAGCCGGGTGTTATACGGTCTGGATAAAGCCAGATTAATAGCCAAGCAAGAAGAGAAATTAATTTTAGTTGAGGGGAATATGGACGTTTTGGCCTGCCACCAATTTGGTACCAAAAACGTAGTTTGTACTTCAGGCACGGCCCTTACTATTGAGCAGATTAAACTTTTACAGCGCTATACTAAGAATATAATTTTGGCCTTTGACGTTGATGCAGCCGGTCAGACAGCTACCCAGCGCAGTATTGATTTATTACTTCAAGAAGGATTAAATGTCAAAGTACTTGATTTACCTCAGGGTAAAGATCCAGACGAGTGTATTAGAAAAAGTCCGAAGGCATGGCTGGAAGCAATTAAAAATCCGCAGCCGATTATGGATTATTATTTTTCTTCAGCTTTTAAGGGTAAAAACTTAAATATGATTGAAGACAAAAAGCAGATTACCGAGATTTTACTGCCTATTATTGCTAAATTAGGCAATCCGGTTGAGCAGGGCCTCTGGTTGAAAAAACTAAGCGACGACATAGGTCTTTCCGAGATGGTTTTGCGTGATGGTTTAAAAAGGGTCAAGCTGCCGAGAATACCTGAAAGAAAATCAAAAACAGAGACTAAAGAGCCAGTTTCGCGAGAGCAGCAAGCAGCTGAAAGATTTCTTGGCCTTATACTAAAGTATCCAAAAAAAGGACAACCCTTCTTAGATAAACTCATTTTAGATATGTTTATCACTCCCCAGACCCAAACACTTGTCAAAGCCCTAAAAGATTGCTATATTAAAGACCAAAAGATTAAATCGGATAAGATTAAACAGGGATTGAAAGATAAAGACGCGGTTTATTATTTAGATTTTTTGCTTTTTCTGGCCGAGAAAGAATCTGCTGAGACAGATGAGCTGGATATAGAAAAAGAGCTGGATAATCTTTTTTGTATTTTAAAGAGGCAATATTTATCCAGAAAACTTGAAAAAGTTACCCTTGAGTTGAAAGAGGCTGAGAAAAGGGGTGATAAGGCGCTGGTGGATAAAATGACCCGTAGAATCGTTGAGTTATCACGTGAAATAGGGTCTTGTGAGCGTTCCTAAATTATTAAAATTATGCTGAAAAAAGTATCTAAGAAAAGAAAAAATAAACAAAAAAGGACGACTAGAAGCAGAAGGGTTAGAAAAATCAAGCCAGATAAAAAGGCTAAGAAAATTAGAAATGTTAAAAGAATCAGAAGAGGCAATGCAGCCCAAAAATTTTTGAAGATTAAATCGGTTAAATCGGTTAAAAGGGTTAAAAAGATTAGAAAAGTTAGAAAGTTTATTCGTCGGTTTCGTTTGTCTAAAAAACGATGGGAAGCGAGGAACGGAAAACAAAAAAGACAGTCACGGATTAAATGGCCGGGAGCGGAAGCCAAGAAATTAATTGCCAAGGGCCGCCAGCGTGGTTTTTTAACCGAGAATGAACTATTTTATGCTTTCCCGCGTTTAGAAAAGTATTTAGATGAGTATGAGGAATTTTTGGATAAAATTGAGAAGACGGGTATCAGATTGACTGAATCACAAGAAGGATTTTTAGAAAAACCAAAACAAGAAATAGAGAGTAATGAATTATTATTTGATTTGAGTCAGCTTTCAACTGACTCAATCCAGATGTACTTAAAAGAAATTGGCCGTGTTCCTTTATTAACCCCGGCCGAGGAAGTAGAATTGGCCAAGGCCAAGGACATGAATGACAGAAAAGCAACCAAGAGATTAATAGAAGCTAATTTACGTTTGGTAGTCAGTATTGCTAAAAAATTCACTGGTTATGGATTAACTTTTTTGGACTTGATTCAGGAAGGAAACATTGGTCTTTTCCGGGCGGTAGAAAAATATGATTGGCGTAGAGGTTATAAATTTTCTACTTATGCCACCTGGTGGATTAAGCAGGCCATTACCCGGTCCCTGGCTGACCAGTCGCGGACCATCAGAATACCTGTTCACGTGGTAGAGACCCTGGGTAAGTTTCATCAGGCGGATAGATGGCTTGTCCAGCAACTGGGCCGTCAGCCGACTCCGGAAGAAGTAGCCAGTGAACTGGGAACCTCTTCTGTGCAGGCCAGGCATTTGATGAAGATTTCTCAGGATGTTATATCTCTTGAGACTACAGTTGGTGATGAAGATGACAAGGACACAGAATTAGGTGATTTTATAGAAGACGTTAAGACGCTGGCTCCGGATAGAGCGGCTGCTCTAAGACTACTCAGGGAATATATCAAAGAAATCGTGGTTGATTTACCGCTGCGCGAAAAGAAAATTCTGGATATGCGCTTTGGCTTGATAGACGGAGTGGCTCATACATTGGAGGAGGTTGGTCAGGTTTTTGGCGTGACCAGGGAAAGAATCCGTCAGATTGAAGCCAAGGCCCTGGAGCGTATTCGTGAATTCAAAAAGATTGAAAAAATAAAGGATTATTACTAAGATATAGGATAATAA
>CAZMTM010000027.1:5957-7431 GCA_964569175.1 uncultured Gammaproteobacteria bacterium
AAGATATAGGATAATAATTTTAAATATTTTTTTTAATTAATTTACAATTTTAATCCGGGGTAGCTCAGAGGTCAGAGCAGCTGGCTGTTAACCAGCGTGTCGTGGGTTCGATTCCCACCCCCGGAGCCATTGGATTAGAACTAAAAAATTCCACTAGCATTAGTGGATTTTTTATACCCTTGTTGGATAAAAAATTTTATTTATGGTATAATAAAAATATAATAATTAAATAAAAAATATGGATATTTCAATTTTTTTCGCAAGACTTTGGGGTAGTTTCTTTATTATTTTTGGCTCGCTATTTATTATAACAAGACAATTGGGAAAGACAATAGAGATGACTGATGACAAGGCTTTTGTTATATCTACTGGCTATATTACTTTACTCATGGGGTTAGTTACTGCAATTTTACACAATCTTTGGGTTGCTGATTGGAGAATTGCTATCACTATTTTAGGTTGGTCTACTTTAATCAAAGGAATTGGAAAAGTGGGATTTCCAGAAATTATCCATGAACAAGCACAAAGATTCAAGAAAAAGCAGATAATTAGTGCTATTTTTATAATACTCTTGGGCGGTTGGTTATTCTGGATGAGTTTCTAATTGTATCGAGATTTTTTATACAAAACTTAACTTACTTAACTCTAAGTTGGTAATCTTTCAACCAAAAGTTCTAAATGCGTCCAATAGAGGGAGCCATAATGTACAATGGGTATTTTTTACCCCCTTTTCTGTGGAAAACCGAGATATTGTCTCAGTTTTTTATTATGGTAAAATAAAAACATCAAGGTCGGATGTAAATAAATAATATTAAAAATATGAGCAACAAAAATTTAAAAAACTTAAGAGAGGATTTAATAGGAGAACTGGTAGCTATTAACCAATATCAGGAACATATAAACGAAACTGATAATGGAGAAATTAAAAAAGTTTTGGGTCACATTAGAGATGACGAGAAAGAACACGTTGCTGAGCTGACAAAGATTATCAGAAAATTAGATGAGACTCAAGAGGAGAAGTTTCAAAAAGAAGAACTTTGAACGAAACAGGCTTTAATATCGTCCCGCCCCCGGAGCCGTTATTATTAGGTTTCCAAAAGATATATAAATAAAAAGATAATAAATTATTCGTATATGAAACTAAAAAAAGTTTTATTAGCCCTTGCTCTTGGCATCTTAGGAGCTTTATTTGTAGGATTTTTAATAGAGGCTATTTATGAAAGCCCGGAATATGATGATTATTGTGAAAGATATGAAGCACCACCACCTTCGGTAGTCAGAGAAGAATTGTGTGATTTTACTTATGACCAAGTTCTTAGAACAAAATGTATTCAAGAAGGAGGTAGGATAAAAGAAGAGTATGATGAAAATGGTTGTGTGATTAAAGAATCTTGTAATTATTGTGCCAAAGAATTTGGCGAAGTTCATGAGAGATATAATTTAAATTTATTCTACATAACAGCACCAATCAGAT
>CAZMTM010000028.1:0-7045 GCA_964569175.1 uncultured Gammaproteobacteria bacterium
ATTCCGGAGAAACAAAAAATGACCTAGGATTTGCCAAACAGCTGGCTAATTTAGCCGATTTATACGTTAATGACGCTTTTGCCGTTTGTCATCGGACACATGCTTCAGTGGTGGGTATTACCAAATATTTACCGCCCTATGCTGGTTTTTTATTAGAGAAAGAAGTCAAGAGTTTATCTCGGGTTTGCCAAAAACCCGTCCATCCATTAGTGGTGCTTATGGGCGGAGTAAAAATTTCCACCAAAATCAGCTTAATCAAAAATTTGGCTAGAATAGCCGACCAATTCTTGATTGGCGGCGCTCTGGCTCATAATTTTTTTCAAGCCGCTGGTTATAAGACAGGGGATTCAATTTACGAGCCCAAAATGATTAAAGCAAGCAAAAAATTATTAAAGAACAAAAAAATTATTTTACCCGTTGATGTTAAGATAAAATCTGGGGTAAAAACGGAGGCCAGGCCTCCGGAGGTTGGACCTCCGGAGATTTATCAGGTTAATGAACTGGCCAAGAAAATTAATCAAGATTTTAAGATTTTAGATATTGGGCTGAAGACAGTCAAATTGTTCTCTCAATATATTAAAAATGCTAAAATGATAGTCTGGAATGGACCAATGGGCTATCTAGAGGACAAGAAATTTGCCGAGGGAACAAAAAAAATCGCTCAAGCGATTTTAGCTAACAAAAAAGCTAAGGTAATAATCGGCGGCGGCGAGACAATCGCCTCGCTCCAAGTTCCAACTTCCAAATTCCAAATTCCAAACAACGTATTTATTTCCACCGGCGGGGGAGCGATGTTAGAATTTTTAAGCAGTGGTTTGTTGCCGGGAATTAGGCCTTTAGTGAGGTAAGTTTATTACGGACCCTCGATACCATAGTTGACAAAAAGTTTAATATGGTATAGATTAAAAATATAGGTAAACCATATTAATTTAAGGAAGATTATGAGTTATTTAGAACAAAATTTACAAAATAGGATAGAAAAAAAATTAAAGAGATTAAATAAATTCAGACCATTGCCAGCCCCTTTGGTAAAAAAATTACGAGAGCAATTCATGATAGAAATGACCTATAATTCCAACGGGATAGAAGGTAATAGCCTTACCCTGAAAGAGACCTTTTTGGTTATTAATGAAGGAATTACTATTAAAGGAAAGCCGCTTAAGGATCATTTAGAAGCAAAAAATCACCAGGAGGCATTAGAATATTTGTATGATTTGGTAAAAACCGATCAGAAATCTACTATTTCAGAACAGTTAATTCGCAGCTTGCACCAGCTGGTAATTCAGGAAACAGAAAAAGAATGGGCCGGTAAATACAGAAATAGTAACGTAATTATTGCCGGAGCAGAACACCAGCCTCCGGATGCAATTGATGTAACAAAAAAAATGTACAATTTAATAGAGTGGCTAAAAAAGAATAGAAAAAAAACGCATGTTATTGAATTAGCCGCCCTTTTGCACCATAAATTAGTTTATGTCCATCCGTTTTTTGACGGTAACGGCAGAACAGCTAGATTGATAATGAATTTATTATTAATGCGAACTGGATATCCTTTAGCGATTATATTAAAAAATGACCGAAAAAAATACTATCAAGTCCTTGGTGAAGCAGACAAGAATCATTTAGCCCCCCTGGTTCGTTTTATTGCTCGAGCCGTAGAACGATCATTGGATATTTATTTAAAAATAGTAACACCGGCTCCACAGAAGAAAGAAAGGTATAGAACATTAACTGAAGTCAGTAAATATTTTCCTTATTCTGCTAAATATCTCAATTTGTTAGCTCGTCAGGGGAAAATAGAGGCATATAAAGAAAAAAGGGTTTGGCTTACAACCAGAGAAGCAATTCAGCGTTATATCAAGGGACGGAAACGAAAAAGAAAAATATATTAATTACGAGTCCTTGATGCCTATTTAATTTATTAACATTTATTATTATGCCCAAAATTAAAAACATTTCGGCTCGCGAGATTTTAGACTCGCGAGGCTATCCGACCGTTGAGGTCAAATTAACTTTAGAAAACGGCATTCAGGCCAAAGCGGCGATTCCCTCTGGCGCTTCAACCGGCAAACACGAAGCGCTGGAATTAAGAGACAATGATTTGGATCGCTATGCCGGCAAAGGGGTGCTTAAGGCCTGTGAGAACGTGGAGAAAATAATTAGGCCGGCTTTAATTGGCCAGGAACCAGAGCCCCAGAAGATTGACGAGACAATAATCGCTTTAGACGGCACTAAAGACAAGAGTAAATTGGGCGCTAATGCTATTCTGGGTGTTTCTATGGCTTGCGCCCGGGCAGCGGCCCAAACAGCCGGGCTACCATTATATAAGTATCTTAAAGAAACATACCAATTTACAACTCCGGCAACCTACCGGCTGCCCGTACCTATGCTTAATGTGATTAACGGCGGTCGGCATGCTGACAATAAAATGGATATCCAGGAATTTATGATTTTACCCTTACTCGGCCGGTTATCTGATTCGCCAGCCGGTAGAACAAATAAAATATTTAAGGAAAGAATGCGGGCTGGGGCAGAGATTTTTCAAACACTAAAGAATATTATTAAAAGCGTGCACGGACTTTCAGTGGCGGTCGGCGATGAAGGCGGTTTTGCGCCAAGGTTTCAGAATAACGAAGAGGCGCTCAAGGTATTAGTAGCGGCTATTAAGGATTCAAGATTTGCCTTGGGGAAGGATATTGCCCTTGCTCTGGATGTAGCGGCTTCTGAATTTTATAACACTAAAGAGAATAAATATCTTTTTGAAGGACGCAAAAAATCAGCCAAAGAAATGATTGAATTATATCAGGCCTGGACTCAACAATATCCAATTATTTCTATTGAAGACGGCCTGGCCGAGGACGATTGGTCTAATTGGACTCAACTTTTAGTCCGCAACAGAGATTTAATGGTAATAGGTGATGACTTATTTACCACTAATGTTGAACGTTTGAGTAAGGGCATTGAGATCAGGGCGGCTAATGCCATTTTAATTAAATTAAACCAGATTGGCACTTTAACTGAAACAATGAATTGTATTAAACTGGCCCAGAAAAACAATTTTAAAATTGTTATTTCCCATCGTTCCGGTGAAACTAACGATGATTTTATTGCTGACCTGGCTGTAGCCGTCGGGGCCGAATTTATCAAGACCGGCGCGCCAGATAGAGGCGAGAGAGTGGCTAAATATAATCGGTTGATGGAAATAGAAGATGAAATAATGAAAAAATAAAGTAATAATTGTGCTAAATTATTTATCAACGATATGTCTATGATAAAAGATTCAAAAAAGAAAGTTATTTTAATCATTCTTGATGGTTGGGGAGTAGCTCCAGCCAGTAGAGGTAATGCTATTACTCTGGCAAGGATACCAGTATTTAAATCTCTTAAGAAGAAATACCCCTATACCGAACTCTGCGCCCATGGTAAATGTGTTGGTTTACCCAAACATCAGGTTGGTAATTCTGAGGCCGGACATTTAAATCTGGGGGCTGGTCGGGTGGTTAAAGATGACGCCCTTTATATTTCCGAAGGCATTAAAGACGGCACCTTTTTTAAAAACCCGGCTTTTCAAGAAGGCATAATCCATCTAGAGAAATATAAATCAAAAGTACATTTGATGGGTCTGGTGACCGAAGAAAACAGCGCTCATTCTTCACCCGAGCACTGGTTGGCCATGTTGCGGTTGTTAGAGCAGGAAGGGATTGGCGAAATATTTTTACATCTTTTTACTGACGGCCGCGATTCCAGTCAGCACGCGGCAATTAAAATTTTAGAAAGGTTCAATGAAAAGGTTAAAAATAACCATAATAACCACAATGGTCCTCTGGGAGTAAAAATTGCCAGTATTTCTGGCCGATTTTATGCTATGGACCGAACTAAAAAGTGGCAGAGAAACGAAAAGGTATATAATCTTCTGGTTCTAGGCCAGGGGTTGAAAGCTAAAAGTGCCAAAGAAGCCATTCTCCAGGCATATAATCGACAGGAAACAGACGAATTTATTACCCCGACCGTGATAATGAAAAATCATCAGCCAGTAGCTACTATTGATGACCGGGATTTGGTGATTTTTATGAATCTGCGTTCCGACCGGGCTCGCCAGTTAACCAAAGTTTTTGTTCAGAAAGAATTTAACCAAAAAAATCCGGGCTCATTTAAAAGAAAAAAATGGCCCAAAGATCTGTTTTTTATTGCCTTAACTGATTTTGGTCCGGACCTGGACAACGTCAGAACAGCTTACCCCAGTCGGGAAGTTAAGAATAGTCTGCCAGTAGTGCTTGATGGAATTAGCCAGCTCTATATCGCCGAAATAGAGAAATATGCTCACGTTACTTTTTTCTTTAACGGTGGTTATGATCATCTAGTAGCTGGCGAAGAAAGAATAGCCATTCCCTCGCCGGACACGCCCCATTATGATTTGGTTCCAAAAATGAATATCGCCAAGGTAACTCAGGTAATTTTAGAAAAAATTCAGAATAAAAAAATCGATTTCATAATGGTTAATTATTGTAATCCGGATATGCTTGGTCATACAGGCAATATTGAAGCAACTATTAAAAGTATAGAATTCCTTGACCAGAATTTGGGTAAGTTGGTAAAAGCGGCTAAAAAAGAAAAATATTCAATTATTGTTACCGCTGACCACGGCAATGTTGAGGAAATGATTAATTTGAAAACCAACGAAATAAAAACTACTCACACTACCAACCCGGTTCCCTTTATATTAATCACCAGCGGCGACAAACATCGGAGATTAAAAGAAGGGGGTACGTTGGGAGATGTGGCGCCAACAATTTTAGATTTGTTCGGGATTAAAGAGCCGAAAGAAATGACCGGCGAAACCTTAATTAAACATTAATTAAAAAATAATTTATGGCTGTTACTCAAATTCAACCTGTAATTTTAATTATCCTTGATGGTTGGGGAATAGCTCCGCCCAGTCAAGGCAATGCTGTTACTCTGGCCAAGGTTCCGGTGTTCAATAAGTTGACATCTCTTTACCCGACCATGACTCTTCAGGCGTCCGGTGAGGCAGTTGGTTTGCCCTGGGGAGAGATGGGCAATTCGGAAGTCGGCCATTTGAATCTGGGGGCCGGTAAAATTGTCTGGCAAAATTTACCGCGGATTAGCCGGGCGATTAAGGACGGAAGTTTTTTTAATAATCAGGTTTTTCTTAAAGCTATTGAACACGCTAAAAAAAATCAATCTAATTTACACCTGATTGGCCTTATATCCAATGGAGCAGTCCACTCTTCACTTGAGCATTTATATGCTCTTTTAGAAATGGCCGCTAAAAATAAATTTAAAAATGTTTTTATCCATGCTATTTTAGATGGTCGGGATACGCCCCAGGATAGCGGCCGAGTATTCATTAACGAGCTTCTAAATAAAATTAAGAAAATAGGCGTTGGTCAAATTGCCAGTCTTTCCGGTCGATTTTATGCTATGGATAGGGATAATCACTGGGAAAGAGTTGAAAAGTCCTATCTGGTGATGACCCAGGGTTCAACTGAACAAAAATTTACTAACCCGCTTCAAGCAATTGAATCTTCTTATAAAAACAAGGTTTATGACGAAGAATTTTTGCCGGTGGTTATTACCCAGAATAATCAGTCAATAGGGCAAATTAAGGATAACGACGCAACCATTTTTTTCAATTTCCGCTCTGACCGAGCCAGAGAACTGACCAAAGCTTTTGTGGCAAAAGGTTTTAAAGGTTTTAAAAGAGAAAAAATTAAAAATCTGTTTTTTGCTACTATGACCGAGTATGAAAAGGATTTACCAGTTGAAATAGCTTTCCCACCAGAGAAAATTGAGAGCCCACTGGCTAAAATTATTAGCGACCAAGGATTTAAACAATTCCATACCGCTGAGACCGAAAAATATGCTCACGTTACTTTTTTCTTTAACGGCGGTTGCGAGCAAGCTTACCCCGGAGAAAAACGAGCATTGGTTCCCTCTCCGCGAATTTCTTCCTATGACCAAAAACCAGAAATGTCAGCCCCAAAGGTGGCTGAGCAAGTTATTAAGGCACTTAATAGCGATAAATATCAGTTTATAATCGTTAATTTTGCTAACCCTGACATGGTCGGTCATACTGGTAATTTAAAAGCTTCAATAAAAGCTCTAGAAGTAATCGACGAATTGCTCGGACAAATTGTTGATTTGACTTTAAAAAAGGATTGGGTTAGCGTGCTGGTAGCCGACCACGGCAATGTTGAAGAAATGATAAATATGGAAACCGGTGAAATAGACACCAAGCACTCAACTTATCCGGTCCCTTTTATTTTAATCAATAAAAAACTAAAAAATAAAAAATTGAAAAAAGACGGAGTTTTGGGAGATATAGCGCCGACTATTTTAGAACTTTTAGGCGAAAAAAAACCGCCGGAAATGACGGGAAAAAGTTTAATAAAAAAATAAAAAAATCCAGATAAAAACAAAACGGAACTATGCCGCTATTTTGTTTTGCTTATACGGCAATTAAAATTTAATTCAATCTATTCGGATATTTTAAATATTCCCGCTGCCAACTATGGCGGCCAAATCATAAATCCCGCCAAACTTACCAAAAAACCGATAATAGCGCCGACAATAATTTGCAGGGGAGTATGGCCAATGCTCTCCAGAAGGTGAGGATATCTTTTGTCAAGCATTTCATCTTCTTCTAAATCCTTGACTAAAATATTTAAAACTTTGCCGTGTTCGCCCAAATAACGCCTAATACCCAAAGCATCGCGGATAACCACAATGGCCAAAATAATTGAAATCGCGAAAACGGAGGAATTCCAACCGTAATTTAATCCCAAAATAACGGCCAAAGACACAACCATAGCGCTGTGTCCGGAGGGCATACCCGAATAAGCGAAAAAATTTTTCGGGCTTATTTTTTGTTTATTTGATCTGATGGCGAATTTTAAACTTTGGGCGATAATAATTGATATTAAGGGTAAAATTAAAATAGAAGACATAAATATAAATTTATAATTTTTAAATTAAATCATTCTAAATTGTTCAAAAATTTAAAATTATTGCCGTGAAATAATTT
>CAZMTM010000029.1:0-7015 GCA_964569175.1 uncultured Gammaproteobacteria bacterium
TTTATTCAGCTTCAAAATCCGCTATTAACCATAAAAAGGGTGGCAGAAGGGATAAGGGCGGAAAATAAAGCGTTCGAACCTGTGGAATTGGGCTTAGATAAAGGGAAAACAGGCGTTTTGACGCCTGCTTGTCCCACTTGGCTCGGGGGCAGGGATTCGAACCCCAATTAGTTGGACCAAAACCAACTGTCCTGCCATTAGACGACCCCCGAATGTTATAAGATATTATATCACTTTTTCAAGGAAAAAGCAAGTTTTAATATTAAAAAATACCACCTCTTCTACCGCCCACGCCATTTCCAGAAATACTTAATGGCGCTAATAATATGTATCCAGCTAATCTTAGAAAACAGAACCGGAAAACCGGCGTACCGGGCGGAAAGCCGCTGATGGAAATGGTGCATCTTGGAACCGGGAAAGTAAACAATTTTAAAACCAGCCCCTTTTATTCGCCGGGCCAGATCAACGTCTTCCATGTATAAGAAAAAACGTTCGTCTAGAAGACCAATCCTGTTCAAAATTTCTCTCCTAATCATTAAGGTAGCGCCGACCAACCAATCAACTTCTTTAATTTCCTGATGGTTCCAATCAATCATCAAATATCTAACTAATTCTTTTCTCAATCCCGGCAATTTCCCCAGAAAAGTCCGACGCAAAATTGGCGTATACCAGCGCGGAAACCGGCAGCAGGAATACTGCAAACTGCCGTTTGGATTAAGCAACTGCGGTCCAACCATAGCTATTGACGGACTATTTTCCAAAAACCGGCTTAACTTCTCCACCGACCCCGGCAAAACAATCACGTCCGGATTTAACAGCAAAACATATTTTTCCTGCGATAATTTAATCCCCTGATTATTAGCCTTAGCAAATCCTAAATTCCTGCCATTATAGATAACCTTAAAATCTTTAAAATTCTTAGCACTTCCAGAATTAAAACTCTGGAAATCAAAATTGCTCAAAAATTCTTTACTCCCGTCTTTAGAAGCATTATCAACCACAATTATTTCGTAATCCAATCCAATATCTGCCTCAACAATATTTTTCAGGCACTGCTTCAAAAAATTTTTCTGGTTATGACTAACAATAATTATTGAAACCATTTTCTCATTTCTTTAGCCCTCACTTTTGTCTTTTTAAAAATATATTTTCTCTTTCTTGTCATCTTATAATATCTGCCCCAGAAAGAAAATCCGCCGCCGAATAAAATCCCCGGCTGGGTAATTAATAAATAAAACTCTTTAGATAACTGGTACCAGAATATAAGCCAGAGATGGCGAAAAGAATTGGAACAGAAACTATTTTTAGCTAACATCCAGAGATGATTTCGATAGGAGAAAAAATTAACCCAATGCGACTGAGAAAATCTTTGATTTACCGGCGCCCCCCCCCGAAAATGATAAGCCCCGGCTTCGGGCACATAAACTGCCAACCAACCAAACAAGTTAGCTCGCCAGGCCAAATCAACATCTTCCTTATAAGCAAAAAAATCTTCGTCAAAATATTCGAACCGTCCGTCGGGCAGAGGCAATTTTAAATCCTCCAGCATGGCCCGGTTATAAAGAACGCAAGCGCCAGAAATACCAAAAACCTTATTCTTTTTATCATATTGTCCCTTATCTTTTTCTCCTTCGCCCCGATCAATCACCCGACGGTTTCTAAAAATTTTTAATCCAGTACTATCAATAATTTTTGTAGTAATTTTTTCATCCAGTTCTACGTCGCCCAACCTGACTTTAAGCATTTTTCCGCCCAGACTGCCGAGCCTCTTGCTCTCTTTACCATTCTGAGCCTGTTTCTCGGTCGATTTAACCAGCTTCTCCAGAAAATCTGGTTCTAAAATTACATCCGGATTAAGCACTAATATAAAATCTGCCTGACTGATGGCAAAGCCCTGATTATGGGCTCGAGCAAATCCCAGATTCTTAACATTCTGCATCACATAAATATCCGGATTTCCTCTTATTAAATTTCCAATCTTTCCAATCAAGCCCACCCTGGGCGGATAATTTTCTTTTACAAACTCGGCCGAGCCGTCATCAGAAGCATTATCAACAACTAAAACGGAAAAATTTGGATAGGTCTGGGCAAAAACCGAATCAAGACAGTCCTTTAAAAATTTTCGACTATTCCAGGTAACAATCTGAATTGAGACCCTGGGTTTTGAATAACCCCTTGCTTTAAGATTCAATTTTCGCATTATCTAATTATCTAATTAGTTAAAATTCTATTTCTTGCTATTTCTTGCTATTTCTTGCTATTTCTTGCTAACATCTGTTACCGGTTGAGACTCACCAGCCACTATTATAACAGCCGCGGTAAAAGTTAAGCAAAAAATACCCAGCGGATGAAACAAGAACGGACCGGTTAAGGTAGCAACCGCAATACTAATTAATCCGGCCAAAAGGCCGATTAGTATTCTTTTCTTTAAAACATTCCCAGCCAGGACAGTAATCTTTCTCCATCCCTGATAAAAAATAAAGAAAAGAATTGATAAATAACTCAATAAACCAAGCAGGCCAAGCTCCAGCCAGATTTCCAGATATCCCCAATCAAGATGAAAAGTGGTTTTGGGCTGATTGGTTAATGGATCCAGATAAGAAACAGTGGTCCCCAGGCCGGTACCCAAAATTGGCTGCTGAATAATTTTCTCTTTCAATCTGGGTAGAATAGCCAGCCGGGTTGAAGAGCTCAATTCTTCCTCGGGCGAAACCACCGTTTCCGCCCTAAACCCTAAAAATTTCAAAGAAGCAAGAACCTGACCGCCGCTGACTATTGCGTAAATTAAAACAAATTCAGCCGCCAGAATAACAACCACCACCAGAGAAAAAGCTAACCAGCGCCGCCAATTTAAACCGCGAGCCAGAAATATCAAACCGGCCAACAACCCCAGTAAATAAGCGCGAGAAAAATTGATTAAAATAGCCAGACTGGCCAGTACGGCCAACCAGACAATCTTCTTTTGCTTCTTAATCCCCGCCTTACCTTTTCCTCTCCCGGCCAGCAAACTCAGATAAACCAAGAACAGAGGTAAAATTAACAGATGAGCCGGAGTAACAATCCGAAAAAAATTATTCCCGGCAAAAGTAGCTTTACCAATAACCACTCCCCGCCACCACCAGTAAAAAATATTATGAACCTCAACCAGATTAGCGGCAAAAAGAATTAAAACTATAATCGTTAGAAAAGCAATGCCAATAGTAGCCGCTTGAGCAATAGTAGAAATCTGGTGAAAAGTCCGCCGAGTTCGTAAAATATCAACCAGGGGAAAAATTAATAAAAAGTAAGAGTAGTTTATAAAATCCTTGATGGCTAAAACCGGGTTATTATTAACCAGCCCCCGGCCCAGACCGAAAAGAATAAAAAATAGCAGAAGTAAAAAGAGGATATAAAAAGGTGATATTTTTTTCAAAGAAACAAACCACTGTTTTTGACCGGCTATTTTCCTGATTAACCAGATAAACATTACTATCATAAATAAAGTCAATCTTAGAGAAATGCCGGAAAATTCGAAAAGGTGTCCGCCGTGACCGCTAAAAAATTCAAAAACTAAAACCAAAAAACCATATTCTATCTTATACCAGGCCAAACCAATAGCTATAAAAACAATTAGAAAAAAAATGGCAGAAGAAATATTCGGCCAGAGATAAGCCAAAAATGACAAGAGCTGGAATATAAAAAAAAGTAAAACAATGATTAAAATTTTTTTACTAAAACCACTCAATTTCATATTAGCAAAATCTACTTCGTCTTCTAGCTTTAATCTTTTGAGTAAAGGGAAAAACCTGGGACAGATAAGATAGAACCAAACTAATTGGTCGTGCAACCACTAATGGCCAATAATTTTGGTATGAGAAATGTTTCTTGAAATAATAGAGGGCGCTTTCGTTATAAATACGCTGTTTGGCTAAAGACAAGAGCTGACAAAAACTCTGCGAACCGTGATGGAAAACTCTGGCATCCGGATTATAAATTACCTTCCAGCCGGCCTCTTTGACTCTCTTACAAAAATCAATTTCTTCAAACCAGAGAAAGAAATTTTTATCCAAAAATCCAACTTTTTCCAAAACTTTTTTTCTGGTCATCAGAAAGGCACCCATTACCTGCTCTACTTCGGCCTGTTTGGTGTAGTCAAAATCATAAAGAAAATAATTCCTTAAAGGCCTGACTTGAGGGAATAAATACTGTAATTTTAAAAGAATCATCACTTGAGAAGCAACTGTCGGAAAATTTCTAATTGATGGTTGAGGGTCCTTCTCTGCACCGATTAATCTACAACCGGCGATGCCGCAATCTTTATGCTCTTGCATAAATTTAACCATTTTCTGCAAAGCATTATCAAGAATTTCAGCGTCCGGATTAAGCAATAAAATCAGGTTTCCCTTAGCCTGTTTAGTCGCCTGACAATTGGCTTTAGCAAAACCCCTATTCTCTTTATTAAGAATAACGTGCAGGTCTTTCTTGCGACCGGCCATACTCTGTAAATATTCCCGGCTGCCATCTTTTGAATTGTTATCAACCACCCAGATTTCATAATCCAGGCCCTTGCCATAACGATAAATAGAAGATAAACACCGTTCCAGTAGAGGCTTAACGTTCCAGTTAACAATTATTATTGAAAGTGTCATTTGTTTAAAGATTAAATTCTTAGAATGAGAAAGGCGAAATTTAAAACTTCCTCGGGTTTCTTAAATTGATTGTAGTTATAAAATCAGATTATCAGGATTTATTGCTCCTCAAAAAGTTTAAGCTGTGGATTAGTTTGTTCTAGAAATGCTTCAACTTTTTTACAAAATTCTTCGGCCGTTTCCAAAGCACTGCCGGCTTCTTCCTTACTTGGCGGAACTAAAGGTTCGTAACTAAATTTGTTCCTTCTCTTCCTCATCTTGTCAAACCTGCTAATTAAATCATCGAATGCTTTGCCCAAAATTCTCCCGACTATTGCAATGGTAGTTTTGTGCTGCTGACCATCATCGGGTCTAAATCCCTGTAAAAATAGTAAAGCTCTAGCAACTTTATGCATGGCTTTATAGGCCATGGTATAACAGGTTTCTTCGTCAATAGTTAAATTTTTCCTGGCAGCCGAAAGATTCTTACGAGCGCTTTCTAATAAAGCTCTAATCTGGTCAAAGCCAATGGCTTCAGGCTTCAAAAAACCCTAAGCAACCAATTCATCTAAGTAATCGTTTAAATTCATTTTTGTTGTTTGTTAAAAGAATATAATTTTTAACAATATTCTGCAAAAAGGAATTTTCCCTAAATTTTTTCTTAAATTCCTTCTCTGAATAAATATGATAATTAATCTCTCTATCAATACTCTTCTCCGACTTTGTAAGCTTCTTAATTAGTGCGTCCTCGTCAATTTTACCGATAATAAATAAATCTATGTCAGAAACACTTGAAAGTTCGCCCTTAGCATAAGAACCAAAAATAAAAGCAAATCTTACACCAGAAATTTTTCTAATCATTCTTCTAATTTCCTCCTCAATGCCAATAGTCTTATTAATAATGTTCTGTAAATCTCTATAGAAAGGATTTCTTCTGTCAACCGAATAAACCCGTAAATTAACTTTTTTTTGAGAAGTTAAGACGTTTGCCCTGACCATTTTTTCTAACTCTCTCTGACAATTACCTACCGATGCATCAATTTTTTTAGCAATTTCGCTCAAATAAAATTCCTTATCTGGACTACTGAACAGGATTTTCAAAATTTGCCGTCTAACTTTAGACTTAGAAATTAAATCAAACATAAGGTTATTATAGCACTTACTCATTTTTGAGTAAAGTCTTACTCAATTTTAAGTAAGTATTACTTATTCAACATTAATTCCTCTTCCAGCTATTCTGTCGGGTGTTTTAAATAAAAATGGCTTTAATGCTTAATCTTCGTTGTTTAATTTCGGAACATAGACTTTTCTCATGTGTTCCGACCTTTTATTAAGTTTGTTGACATATTCAATCATTTCTTCATCCACGCCAGCCTGCTCGGCAATTTCATTGAAAGGCATCTTTGCTTTTAACCCGACTAAAATCAAATCTAACTTATCATAAGAAATCCCCATGGCATATTCATCTGTAATTCCGGGCATAATATCCGGCGAGGGAGCTTTATTAATAATCTTCTGCGGCACATCCAGATATTTAGCCAATTCCCTGACCTGGGTTTTGTAAAAAGGTAAAATAGGCATAACGTCGCCTCCACCATCAACCCCCCATTTAACGAAAAAACCGGTCTGCCACTCGGTCTGATTGGCCGCGCTAACGTACAAGAGGTTGTTCAATTCAGCCTGCCAGTACATGAGAACCATTCTCAGGCGGTGCTTAATCCGATAATAAGCGGCTGACTTATTCAGCCATTCCTGATACGGATAACCCCGGGTGCCCAGAATCTGGGTGGCAAAAAAAGTTTCGCCGGATTTCTGGCGGTAATACTGATAAAATTTCCTGATTGCTTTGGCTCGAAAAAGTCGGGGCAAAAACTTAGCCGGAAGCATCTTGTAAATATCAAAAAGTTTTAAATAAGGGGTCAGATCAACTAATTTAGTTTTAATCCCGTAATGTTTGGCAACCATTTCGGCGTCTTTCCGGGTGGTTAAAGCAGAATCTTTTTCCGGCATAATTAAAGCTAGCACCTTACCCGGCCCAATGGCCCGGGTAATCAGGGCAGCAACTACGGCTGAATCTAAACCACCGGAAATCCCCAGAATTACTCCGTCTCTTTTAAGAGCGTTCATTTTTTCACTAATTAAATCCTCCATTCTTTTAACCATCTGAGGCACATCTATCTTCAACTGCTCTTTTAAGGTATTGTCTGGCATATTACTAACTTAATTTATAATACTAACTTAATTTATTATTTATTAACTCCATTATTTCGGCTAATTTTCTATCCCAATCCTCTTCTCTTGCCCGAGTAATTCTTTTTTCCCTCAATTCTATTTTATCCTCTTTGAGCGCTAAGTCAATTTTTTTATTGAAATCCTGATAGTCCCGAGCAATATACATCAGATGAGAA
>CAZMTM010000030.1:0-6975 GCA_964569175.1 uncultured Gammaproteobacteria bacterium
AATATTAGATAGATATTAAATAAATATTAGATAGATATTAAATAAATATTAGATATTATATATTATATTTATGGTAAAGCCAACTGCTAAAATGCCTTCACAAAAAGGGAATCGTCAATATCATATTGCCTGTCGTAAGGGTGATTTGGCTTCCTATATTCTTCTGCCCGGCGACCCCGATCGGGTGCCCAAAATTGCTCAGCTCTGGGATGATCGGAAGGAAGTAGCCTGTCATCGGGAATATCGTTCAGTAACCGGACATTTTAATAAGGTTAGAATTTCCTGTCTTTCCACTGGTATTGGCGCGCCGTCAACGGCCATTGCTGTTGAAGAAGCGGCCCGCATTGGCGTTCACACTTTTATCAGGGTAGGTAGTACTGGCGCAATCCAGCGGAATATAAAACCCGGCGATTTGATTATCAATGTGGCTGGAGTCAAATTAGAGGGTACTTCAAGAAATTACGTTCGGGCTGAATATCCGTCTTTTGCTCATTATGAAGTAGTTCTGGCTTTGATTGAGGCCTGTGAAAAATTAAAGTTTAAATATCATCTGGGCATTACTGCCTCCACTGACTCGTTCTATGTCGGCGAGGGAAGAGATGGTTTTAAAGGATACAACCAGTCGTATTTAAAAAATATCTTATCTGATTTACAAAAGGCGAGAGTGACCAACGTGGAAATGGAGGCTTCGGCTTTATTTACCCTGGGTTCTCTCTATAAATTGCGGGTTGGCGCAATTTGCGTGGTATTTGATAACTTAGTAACTAACGAATGGAAAGTTTGCGGTGAGAAAAAGGTCGGACGAGCCGCCATGGAAGCAGTGGTTATTTTATCCCAATGGGATAAACTGAAAAAGAAGAGAAAAAAGAAGTATTTTTATCCTTCGTTATTGAAATAAAAATAAGTTTTTATGGACTGTATTTTTTGTCAGATAGTCAAAAAAGAAATGCCGGCTGATGTTGTTTATGAAGACGAAAAAATATTAGCCTTTAAGGATATTAATCCAAAAGCGCCAGTTCACATTTTACTTATTCCCAAAAAGCACATTGAATCGCTGAACAAAGCTGATGAAACAGATAAAGGTTTAATAGGGGAATTGTTCTGGAGGGCTAAGTTTTTGGCAGTTGAATTAGGCCTGGCTCAGTCCGGCTATAAATTAATATTAAATTGTGGTAAAGGAGCTGGACAGGTAGTTGATCATATTCACCTCCATTTATTAGGCGGCGGAAATTTTAGTCAGTGGAATATTTAAACTAATAACTAACTAATTAATTAATTAACTATGGGTAATTTTAGAAAAATTTTTAAGGTCGGTATCTTGGGAACAATCTTGGGCGCAACTCTGGGCGTTCTTTTTGCCAAAAAGCCAGGGGAAGTAACGAGAGAAGAATTAAAGGAGAAACTTGAAGACACCAAGGAAAAGGCTATTGAGGCGGCTAAAGAAGTAGCTGAAAAAGCTAAAGAAGTTAGAGATGGAGTTAAAGAAGGCGTGCAAGAAGTCAAAGAGATTTTTTCGGAAGAACAAAAAGAGGAACCCAAAGAGGAATAGGGCGATACCGATAAAATAAATTATATAATTCAAGATAGATATTATTGGTTAATAATACGAGTATTAATATAATTCGTATTTGTTAATGTATTTATGTAATTAATATTTGTTTTAAGCATTATTTATGTTCAAAATTCAATTGGACAAAGAAAAATGTATTGGCTGCGGTACTTGCGCAGCTGTTTGCCCGGCTAATTGGGAGATGAAGGATGACGGAAAAGCCGCTTTTATTAAAGAAGAATCGGAGAGCTTGGGATGCAACCGATTAGCTGAAGAAAACTGTCCGGTTCAGGCAATTAAGATTATTTCTGTGTCATCTAAAAAGAAGGAAGGAGGGATTGAAGGGGCCCCGCCTGGCCAACCAGAAGATAAGTAATTTATTATTATCAAAATTTTTTGCGGGTATGTTTGAAATTCGTATCCATGGCCGAGCTGGTCAAGGAGCTAAAACCATCGCTCAATTTTTAGCCGAAGCTGGTATTGCTTTGGGTAAATTTGTTCAGGCCTTTCCTTCTTATGGGCCGGCCAGAAGTGGTGCGGCTATGAATACTTTTATTAGAATTGATGATAAACCGATAAAGATCCATTCAAACGTTGAAGAGCCCGATGCAGTATTGGTGATTGACCCATTACTGATTGAGATGGAAGACGTAAGCAAAGGATTAAAAGAGGACGGTTTGCTCATTATCAATTCAAAAAAATCATCCGATGATTTAAAACAGAAATTAGGCATCCCCGCCCGGGTTTATTGTATCCCGGCTTCAAAAATCGCCATGGAATTTTTAAAGAAAAACATTCCTAATACGGTACTACTCGGGGCTTTAATTAAAGCTACAAAAATTGTCCAATTAAGTGATGTGTTGAGAATTGCCAAAGAAAAATTTAGTAAAAAATTAGGTCCGGAGTTAACCAAGGCCAATTTAGGGGCAATCCAGAGGGGATATGAAATGATACCTTAAATCACAAGTTTTAGACTATAGACAGTATGAGCAAGAAATCAAAAGAAAAAATTTTACCGGGTGGGATGATTGACCAGCCCGGGTCATCTAGAAAATATAAAACTGGCTCATGGAGGAGTCAGAAACCGGTTTGGGACGAAAAAAAATGTATTCACTGCGGGCTTTGTGTTAACTATTGCCCGGAGAATTGCATTCCTTTTAAGGATGGTAAGCGCAAAGAAACAAATTTTGATTATTGTAAAGGATGCGGAATTTGCGCCAAAATTTGTCCGGTTAAAGCAATCAAGATGAAAAAGGAAAGTATTTAATTAGTTTTTACTGTATTGGTAAATGACTATTATTATGCCAGAGAACGATAAAAATAAATCTCAAATAAAGGCCTTAAGCGGAGGAGAGGCAGCAGCTGAAGCAATGAGGCAGATTAGCCCGGCGGTTTTTTCTGCTTATCCAATTACGCCGCAAACACCAATTATTGAGACATTTGCCCGGATAGTAGCCGAGGGATTGGTGGACACAAAGTTTGTTCCGGTTGAGTCAGAGCATTCGGCTATGAGTTTGGTGGTGGGGGCAGCGGCTGCTGGCGGTCGGGCCATGACAGCTACGGCCAGCCAGGGATTAGCTTTGATGACTGAGATTTTACCGATTGCCTCTGGTTTGCGCCTGCCAGTGGTAATGAATTTGGCAACCCGGGCCCTGTCTGCTCCAATTAATATTCATAATGACCATCAGGATGCAATGCTTGTTCGGGATTTAGGCTGGATACAAATATTTTGCGAGAATAATCAAGAAGTTTATGAAAATAATTTTTTGGCTGTTCGTCTGGCCGAAGACCAGCGGGTCAAATTGCCGGTAATGATTTGTCAGGATGGTTTTATCACCTCTCATAATGTAGAAGGGGTAAAAGTTTATAAAGATAAAATTATTAAGGATTTTTTGGGTGAGTATCATCCGGAAAATTTTCTCTTGAATATTAAAAAGCCGATTACTGTCGGACCACTGGCTTTGCCCGACTATTATTTTGAAATAAAAGAGCAGGTGGTTGAGGCAATGAAAAACGCCGGGCCAGTTTATTTAGAAATTGGACGAGAATTGGAAAAAATTACTGGCAATTGTTATCAATATTTTGAAAAATATTTTTTGGACGATGCTGAAGCAGCTCTGGTGGTGATGGGTTCAACCGCTGGTACAACTAAGGCGGTGGTGGACCAGCTCCGGGAACAGGGTAAAAAAGTTGGTCTTCTTAAGATTAATCTATTCAGACCATTTCCTTATCAAGAAGTAACCCGGGTTTTGGCCAAAATAAAATTTATTGGCGTTCTTGAACGGTCTATCAGTTTTGGGACTCATCCGCCCCTGAATAGCGAAATTCGCCACTGTTTGCCAGTTGATGCGGTTTTCCGGGGTTATATTTTTGGTCTGGGCGGACGTGATATTCAGCCGGGTGAGATTAAAAATGTGTTTGACGAACTTTTGGCCGGGAAAACCAGTCCAGAAATTAAGTATATTGGGTTGCGCCGCTAAAATATTGAATATGTTGGTTGAGGTTAATAAATTAGTTAAAGCGCGAGTTAGTGAAAATTTTATTAAGTCAATTTTGCATAAAGCTTTTAAGGTGATGGGGGTTAAGGCGGTCAAGGATTTATCCTCTTTGTCAGTTGCTTTGGTAGGGGCGCAAACTATTAAAAAGCTTAATAGAAAATATCGTCGAGTTAATAAAGTAACGGATGTCTTGTCCTTTGATGATCCAGCAGAGATAATTATTTGTTGGTCACAGCTGGTTAAACAAGCAGTTGAATTCAAACATAGCCAAAAGAGAGAGTTAGCAATTTTATTAATTCACGGTTTTCTCCATATTCTGGGATATGACCATCAGCGCCGAACAGAGCGGTTGAAAATGGATAAAGCGGCTGCTAAAATACTTGAAGCGATTTAATCTATTATAGTTTTATTATTAGTTATAATTTTATTATTAGTTAATTGATTATGTTATTTAAACGTTTCAAAAGAAGTTTTGGCGATGCTTTTAGGGGCTTATCTTATACTTTTCGTCATGAAATTAGTTTTCGGATTCAAATAGCGGCGGCAATTGTTGTGCTGGCGGCTGTTTTTTATTTACCGCTTAAAAAATCAGAGCAAGTGGTTATTATCATGATGGTCACTCTGGTTTTAGTTCTGGAACTGGCTAATTCTGTATTAGAACGTCTGATAGATTTATTTCAGCCCAAAATTGATTATATCGCCCGGGTAGTTAAGGATATTCTGGCGGCGGCCGTTCTGCTGGCTGCTGTTGCTTCGGCAGCCATTGGGTTGATTATCTTTTTGCCATATATCAGGGCTTTATTTTAAAGTTTTTAAAATTGTAATTTTTTAAGAAACATTGGTCAAAAGGAAACAATTTGTTATAATTAGAAATAGAGATAGTATTATTATATAGTATTTTTTAATAGTAAATATTAGAATTTAATTTATCTACCGTGCCTTTCAGTCTCTGATAAATAAAGTTAAAATAATAAAATTTTATAGACTAAAATATGGTAAGTAAGAACGATAAGAGTAAGACATTTATGGACAGAACAACAAAATTTTTTATTCTAGTAGTATTAGTTGGGCTATTAACGTTACCAATTAAAGCTACGGCTCAAGAAGAACAGATACCACCTATTCCAAAAGAACTACCAACAGAAGAATCACAAATACCGGGCCGAATACAAGGCACTGGTAATTTTTTTGAAATAAAAGACAGTGAATATTTAAATATTTCTCTTGCCAGCAGCGAAGAAATAACCATTGTTTTAGAGTCGGTTTTGAAAACAATTAGTTTGAATTTTGAAGCTTCTGATTCTATTGATTCAACTGATTTGACGATTAGTGGTTTAGAACCGAATAAAACGTATTACAAATTTGAAGACAGCTATCGAAATGAAGTTGTTTTTGTTTCCGATAAAAATGGCAGCTATACTTTTTCTCAAGATTTAACCCAGTCTCATCATGTTTGGATACAAGAGGAGAGCGGCACGGTATTTTTACCCGAAGATTGCGCTCTCTACGGCACCTGGAACAGCGAAACCTCAACCTGCGCTTTGAATCAGGACTTAAATCAAAGCGTGGAAATAACGCAAGCTGACATTACTCTGGATTGCGCTCATCATAGTATTACCGGTTCAGGGGGCGGCTACGGCATCTATCTATATCAGAAAACAGGGGTAACAATGGAAAATTGCCAGATTACCAACTTCTCCTACGGAATTCAGCTTTGCCAATATTCCAACCACAATACCATCAGGCATAATCAATTAACCAATCATTCGCGCGGTCTTGAAGCTTTCGGGCAATGTTCTAATAATACTTTGATTGATAATGAGGTGTCTGACAATGACAATGGAATCTTGTTTTACGCCTCTTCTGACAATACTTTGACTGATAATGAGATTTTTAACAACCGCGGCCTGGGGCTTTACCTCGACCATGGTTCAGCCCATATTTTAACCGGTAATATCATTTCTCAGAATGGATATAATCTATATATCAGCTACCCGGGTTATCCGCCTTTTGACATTGATACGACCAATCTAATTAACGGAAAACCAATCTATTATTTAGCTAATCAGCATGATTTAATCATTGACGAGAACTGGCCGGAGATCGGTTATCTGGGAATAGCCAATTCCTCTAATATTACGGTTAAGGATTTAATCCTGCCCCCGGGCAACAGCCAGGGTCTGCTCTTGTCCTCTTCAAGTAACTGCCGGATTGAAAACATTAAGGTTCCAGCCATGATTTCTCTCTACAGCTCTTCAAATAATATTATTGTTAATAACAATGCAGCGCTTGAACTGATCGTCTCTTCGGCTAATACCATTGAAAACAACAACACTTATGGATTATTCTTAAGAAACAGTTCAAACAATATTTTGACTAATAATACCTCAAATCCGGGTTTTTACGGACTTTTTCTTAGTTATTCTTCAAACAATCAGATAATTAACAACACCTTTAATTCAAATCGCTACGGCATTGCGATTTATTATCGTTCAAGAAATAACATTTTAACCAACAACCAGATTGACTCCAGCCAGGACTACGGTATCTATCTAGTAGCCGGTCCTTCGGGCAATATTATTACCGGACAGACTTTTTCAAACAATAGCTATGGAATCTACATTGAATATGCTGACAACAACCAGGTTTTTCGCAACAACTTTGTTGATAATAATCACCAGATTTATGCGGTCGGCAGCAGCGGCAATCTTTTTGACAACGGCTATCCTGACGGTGGAAATTACTGGAGTGATTATGCAGGCGTAGATGAGCAAAGCGGCTCAAATCAGGATGAGCCAGGGAGCGACAGTATCGGCGATACTGCTTACACTTTCATCGGCGGACAGGACAATTACCCGTTTATATGGGAAAATGGGTGGGAAGGGCCGCCGGTCAAGACCATCAACGTGGCGGTGATTTTGGCGGAGC
>CAZMTM010000031.1:0-6278 GCA_964569175.1 uncultured Gammaproteobacteria bacterium
GGTTTGATTATTAAACGAGCCCTTTCTGATAAAAAAAGAGGATTGGGAAAATTGAATATAAAAATTAGCAAGCCAGCGCTTGATTTATTAATTCAATCTTCTAATGGTGATGCCCGGATTCCTCTTAACGCGTTGGAGATTGCTTTAAAGATTGTCCGGCCGGACGCTGACAAAGTTTACCATCTTAATCTGTCAGTAGTTGAACAGTCCATGCAGCATACAGCTCTGATTTATGTCATAGCAGGCGAGGAACATTATAATGTTATTTCTGCTTTTATTAAATCAATACGCGGTTCTGATCCAAATGCCGCTCTCTACTGGCTGGCCAGAATGCTTGAGGCTGGCGAAGATGCCCGTTTTATTGCCCGGCGGATGGTTATTTTTGCTTCAGAAGATATTGGTAATGCCGACCCTCAAGCCCTTTTAATAGCGGTAGTAGCAGCCCGGGCAGTTGAATTTGTTGGTCTGCCCGAGGTGCAGATTAATTTAGCCCAGGCGGTTACTTATCTGGCTTCAGCGCCCAAATCAAATGCTTCCTATAAAGGGCTTTTATCGGCCAAAGAGGACGTTAAGAAAAATTTAAATTTAGCCGTTCCTCTTCATTTGCGCAATGCGCCGACCCAATTAATGAAGGAACTGGGGTATGGCAAAGATTATCAATATCCGCATGATGTTCCGGATGCCAAACAGGGGTATCTGCCTGAAAAATTAAAAGACAGGAAATACTATAAGAAGTAGAAATTTATGGCCGTTAGGATTAGAAATAGTAATTTTATAAAAAATAGTAATTTAGAGTTGCTTCTCAGCAGTCTCATTTTTTATCTAATTGCTCAAGGTTTTGGACTGCTTTGCGCTAAAAGAATTTTATCTTTACCGGGCCTCAGGGAACAGCTAGTCAGCCAGCAGCCAATTCCCTGGTGGTCAATAATTCTGGCTATTATTTTTGCCACCCTGTTTATTTTATTTTTTTTAAAGGTGGTTAAAAAGAGAGCGCCTTACCGAATATTTTTCGGTATTTTGTTTTTTTTCGGTGTTTTTCTTACTTTAAATATCTGGCTGGCGGCTGTGCCGGCTCTGGTGATTAGTATTATTTTATTTTATTTTTACCAGCGCTGTTCTCTGGTTATCCTCCATAATTTAATTATAGTTTTGGCTATTACCTGGGCAGCTGTCTTACTCGGATTTTCTTTCTCTTCTTTCCAAATAATAATTATCTTATTACTCTTATCAATTTATGACATGATTGCCGTCTGGAAAACCAAACACATGGTCAAGATGTTTACCGGACTGGCTCGACAGGGAGTGATTTTTGCCTTAATTATGCCCAGTAAAGCCTCTTTTTTATTGGAAAAAGTTCCTGATTTGGCGAAAATCCGACCTCCAATTTTATCAAAGGTTGGGCCTCGTAAGTTTCTTTTTCTCGGCACCGGCGATATTGCCTTGCCAATGGTTTTGGCGGTGTCGGTTTTAGCGCGAAATATCTGGAGCTCAATTTTGATTATTGTCGGCGCCTTGGCCGGAATTGTTTTCATCCACTTTGTCTTTTTAAGAAAGGAACGCCAGTCGTTGCCGGCTTTGCCGCCTCTGGCTCTGGGCGCAATTTTAGGTTGGCTTATCTCAAAAATGGTTTAAAATATAAATATGAGGACGATTACCGATGAAAATTTTCTGGGAATAGCCAGAAATATGTTGCTTCGTTTTCTCCGCTTAAAGCTTTCGGCTGATTTTAAGATACTCTGCGTTCACCATGTGATAGTGGCTTTAGCTAATGGTTTGATTGGTCTGTTCTTACCTATATTTTTATTTGAAGAATTCAATAGCTCAATTTACTGGGTGATTGTTTTTTACGCAGTTGGCTGTTTGCTTTACGGAATATTGGTTCCTTTTGGCGCCATGTGGATGGAAAAAATTGGCCTGAAAAGGTCAATGATTATTGCCCGGTTTTTTACCATTCTTTTTTATCTGTGCCTTTATTTTCTCAGGGGCAACCCCTTACTTTTTGCCGTCTTGGCTAATGTTGTTTTATTGATTTTCAGGCTTTTTTACTGGGTTCCTTATCATGTCAATTTTGTTAAATTTACTGACGGCCACCACCGCGGCCGCCAGATGGCTTATTTAGCCATTCTTGGTTATTTAGTTGGTATCGGCGCGCCTTTGCTGGCCGGTTTTTTGTTGACTCAGTTCAGTTTTAATTTTCTTTTTATTCTGGTAATGATAATTTTGGGAGTGGCTATAATACCTTTATCAAGATTGAATAAAACCATGGCCAAATTTGAATTTTCTTATTTTCAGTCCTGGCGGGAATTATTTAAAAAAGCTAATCGGCGATTACTGATTACTTATACGGCCGACGGAGCCCAGGGTATGGTCGGGGTGGCTATCTGGCCAATTTTTATTTATCAAATTTTAGAAAAACAGTATTTAGCCGTAGGAGCTGTTACAGCCCTGGTGGTTATTGGCACCATCGTCTGCCAATTATTAATGGGGCAATATACCGATAAATTTTCTAAAAGAAAACTAATGCATGTTGGTTCATTTTTCTATGCTCTCGGCTGGCTGGCCAAGGCCTTTGTGGCAACCGCCTTTCACATTTTTATTATCGGAACTTTCCACAGTTTTATGTCCATTGTCTTGCGCACGCCGTTTGACGCTTTGCGTTATGAGCAATTCTCCGACCGCGGTTCTTATGTTGACGAATATACGGTTTTAAGAGAAATGGCTATTTACTGGGGTCATTTTTTAATGGGCGTTTTATTGATTGTCCTAATCAGCCTGGTTGGTTTAAAAATTGCTTTTCCTTTAGCGGCAGCGGTTAGTCTATTAGTAAATTTATTATAATGAAGAAAATATTGCTTCATGTTTGCTGCGCTAATTGTGCTGTTGTGCCGATTGAGTTATTAAAGGATAAATTTAAGATAAGTCTGTTCTGGTATAATCCAAATATTCACCCAGCCGGGGAATATCAAAAACGCTTAGCTGATGTTGAGAGGTTAGCTACTATATATAGAGTAGAGTTGGTTAGGGGGGAATATGACCAGGAACAATGGTTCAATCTGGTCAAAGGTTTAGAAGGAGAACCAGAGGGCGGTCAAAGATGTCGAATTTGTTTTCAAATGCGGCTGGAAAAAACAGCCCGGTTGGCCCAGACTATTCGTATCCCTTATTTTGCCACTAGCCTGACGGTTGGTACGCAGAAAAATGCCCGAATAATTAATCAACTTGGCAAAGAACTGGCCGAAAAATATGGTTTGGAGTTTTTTGCTGCTGATTTCAAGAAAAAAGATGGTTTTAAAAAAAGCGTTGTTTTGAGTAAAAAATATAATTTTTATCGTCAGAATTACTGTGGTTGTCTTTATTCGCAAAAACGGTAAAATATAATCAAATAGATATTATGACTCCAGAAAAATGGGAAAAACTTATTTATCAGGTAGAAGAAAAATTTGGTATTGATAAGCGGTATGCCGAGGATTTTGAAGTGTCAGAAACTTCAGTTGGCGAGAAGATAATGGGTAAGAAAGAAATTATTGAATTTAAAGGCCCTCTTGGTCAGATTAAATTAGAAAAAATTTCTCAACCCCGGGTAGTTGATAAAAAAGTACTGCATACTAAAAGAATCGGCGGACGAACGGCCGTTGATTATGTTTATTCAGATGAAGATGAAGTTTGTCAACTCAAGATTTATAAACGGAATGAGGCTGATAAAGAGTGGGAAGAAATAAGCCCGGCCACAATGGGGATTAGTTAGTCAATTTTTTATGTTCAAAATCCATATTTATCTACCAATCGTTGTTTTCTTACTCTTGCTCTTTGTAATTTATCAGCCAACTATGATTAAAACAGTGGTTGGTTATAGTTTGATTCTTGCGCTGACTTTAGCCGGTGGGTTTTTGTTAATCAGAGAACATTTATCCGACCGCTGGCCATTTTTAGTAGAAATAGAAATACTTGTTTTGTCAGCGCTCTTATTTTTTCTTTTTTCGGCTGGTTTTGTCTGGCGCTATGTTTTTATTATTGTTTTTTCAGTAATTTTATTCTCTTTCCTTCTTAATATTTTCCAATTGCTTTATCAGCCGCGTTTTTATCGGCCCCATGGTCTGAAGAAGATGGGACTCTGGTTAAATTTTTTTATTGCTTACTGCTGTTTGGTTGGATTGGGAGCTATTTTCGGCTCGGACGTTTTAAGCGGCGGGCCCTTCCTGGCTGCTGGAGTAGTTTTTCTTTTGATTTCCTGGTTAAATTTTTATTTTTTCTGGCTGAATGGAGAGGTCAAGGGTAATGGAGAAATTAAAAACGAGATAATGGATTTTTCTTTAGTAATTAGTTTGATTCTGGCCGAAATTTATTTAGTGATTAATTTTTTGCCTTTTGGTTTTTATTTAAATGCCTTGATTGTGGCAATAATTTTTGTTATAATTTCTATAGGTAAAGCCCAAAGAAATTTTAAACTTTATTTATAATTGGAAGTGAGGGTCAAGAGAAAAAGTTATTTTTCTTTTGTGCCCGAACGACAACTTCAAGGTCTCCTTATAATTATTAATCTATGGACAAAGAAGCGAAAAAAGTTACCGTTGTTGACGATATAGCGGAAAAAGGAAACATTAAAGTCAAGGAAAGTAAGAGGGCGCGCTTGGATAAGGGACGCGAGGAAGAAGTTGAAGACGGGGTGGAAAAACTATATCACAACAAGGAATTTGATCATCTTAATAAACCGGCCATGGCCCGACGCGGGCAGGTTGGTCTGGTTATTTTCCTGGCTATAATTTTTGGTTTGTTCTCCGGTATTGCCGGCTCCATTTTTATACTAACCCGCGAAACAATTAAGATACCTTTTTTAGAAGAAATAGATTTGACCAGATTTTTCCCGACCAGAGAAATAACCTTAATGACTGAGAAAAAAGTGACTGTTACTACTGATTTGCGTTTGTCCTGGTTGACCAAAGAGCTGGCGCCAAGAATGGTCAGAATTTTTAAAGCCAAGTCAGTGCCTGAGGGAGAACGTTTACCATTCTTAGAGCAGATTTACGCTCCCTGGCAAACGAAATCTTTAGCTCTGATTATTACCAGTGACGGGTGGTTAATTAGCGGCGCTGATTTTGATGAAGAAGAGGAATATGTCATCCTGACTGACGAGAATAAGGTTTTTCCAGTTGAAGAAATAATCCAAGACTCGCTGACCAAAATTAATTTTCTAAAAATTTCGGCTGAAGATTTGGCGGTGGTTAAGTTTGCTTCAATTGATGGGCTTACACAGGGCCGTCAGGTAATTATTTTGGATAAATTTAAAAAATTGCATTTTACCGAAATCAGTCAGCCGGGAGCAAGAAATATTTATAAAACAGATGACCTGGTTCGTTCAACTGACAGGTTCTCTGAATTTTTGCGCCTGGACGTTGAGACTCCGGTTGCGATTTTTCCTGATGTACCAATTTTTGGTCTGGATGGGTCGGTAATCGGGATTGTTTCGCAGGGGAAAATCATTCCGGTCTGGCAATTTAAAAGTTTAATAACTCAGGTTTTAAGAGACAAAAAAATTACCCGCTCTTATCTGGGAATTGATTACTTGCGAATTGAAGAAGCGCCCGGACTAGTCAGCCCGCTTTTCAAGGATTTGACTAACGGAGCGATTGTCTACGGTCCGCCAGTTGCTAACAGTCCGGCCGAAAGAGGCGGAATTAAGAATGCCGATATAATTGTTAAGGCAGATGGTCTAAGTTTAAGCGCCAATCAGAATTTGACTTGTTTGGTTCAAAATAAAGCGGTTGGCGAAGAAATAGAATTAACTATTTTGCGGGCCGGAGAAGAAATGAATATTGTTTTTGAGGTCGGACCCTCTATTTTTTGAGGTCGGACCTTTTAAGTTCTTTTTTCCTTCCCAGAAGGTCCGACCTCTTAGATACCCAAAATGTTTGTCCACAGATTATCCACAGCTATCCACAGATAGTATTTTTAAAATATGTTATAATAGTTTTAGGTCTTGATAGACTTATAACATTTTTCAACAGCCAACAATTTTTAATTTAATGAGCCATCAGCCAATATACAATTGGTTCGACCTGAGTCGAAACGCCTTTCTTTTAAAGGAAGGCGTTTTATTTTTTAATTAATTAATTTATTAAACACAGGTTTGCAAAAAGCAAACCATTAAACAAGAAATTATGAACAAAACAAAAAGAATTTTCGCGATAGCTGTGACGGTCACCACCATTTTATGGTCAATGGGACCAGCCGCAGTTCTCGCTTTAGCAGTAGATACGGTGGTGGTTACGCCCACGGCGGTA
>CAZMTM010000031.1:6288-6968 GCA_964569175.1 uncultured Gammaproteobacteria bacterium
TTCTCCGTTGGTTACTCGAGTACTCAGCCGATACCAGCGTTATGATATAACCACGGAAAATTTTGACAGTCAAAAAACATTGTATATTTATGGATTAAAAAGTTCAAATTTAAGTCTTGGAGATGCTTGGTCTTTTGGTATTAACGCTGACACAATTAGACATGTTAGCTCAACTGATGTTTATGTTGATGCTGTTACAGAAACCGGCGTGGTGGTTGATTCCAACGACCCGATTATTAATACCATTGTCAATAGTGAAACCGGGGCTGATTGTGAAGGTTATCCCTGCGGTCTGAAAACCGAACAAATAATTATATCCGGCTCTAATTATACTGCTACTACCAAAGTTTATTTTGATGGTGATAAAGAAGCTGCGGTGGACGCTTGGACAACTACCCAGATTACCACCACTGTTCCAAATGCCGTGGATGATTTGGGCAAGGTTACGGTAAGTTTGGAAGACGCAAATACCGGTCGGAAATCAGCTACCCGAGAGTTTGTCAGTATTGGCGCCACCGCCGGTTACGGCGTGGCAGTTGGTAAATTAACTCTGGACGATGATACTGCAGTTGACCGGGCAGAAGTTAGAATAAACAAACCATATTACTGGGGCGGTGAAGATACTGGTACAACCCAGGCTGATGGTAAATTTGCCGTTGCTTTGAGTGAATCAACTACTT
>CAZMTM010000032.1:0-6855 GCA_964569175.1 uncultured Gammaproteobacteria bacterium
CCTCAGCTACTATCTGTTCAACGACTTTGTAAACCAGGTCAACACCTTTCTGAACGTCCAAACGAGATACCACACCAATCAAAGGAACAACTTTGGATAAAGTAAAGCCACATTTTTTCTGCAACCAAGCTTTATTCAACAATTTTTTGGATATCTCTTTTGCCGAATAATGGAATTTTATAAAAGGATCGGTGGCTGGATCAAAAGTCTTAATATCCAGACCATTAAGAATGCCATAAATATCTTTCTTTCTCTCTCGAATTTCTTTTTGTAGTCCCCGGGCGTAATAAAGTTTGGTTTTGATCTCCCGGGCATAACTTGGACTAACCGTAGTGATTAAGTCCGCGGCCAGTATGGCCTGCTGCATTACGTTGAAATCATCACCATAAACCCCGGTAGTTTTCTCGGCCAGGGTTGATATTTCATCTCCTTTAAGACCAAGAAATTCCAGAGTTCTTTGATAATTCCAGCGGCCCTGAATCAATAAATTGTGAATAGTAAAGACAGTTTTAATTTTTGATTTTCTGATTTTAAGCAGCAAGGGGACAAGTCCGGCCTGCCAATCATGAGCATGAATAATATCCGGCTGCCAATTAATAGCTTTAAAAATTTCTAAAGTAGCTTGAGAAAAAAACAAAAATCTGGTCAGGTAAGAAAAATCTTTGGCATCCAGATAAATACCGTTATTACTTAAATATTTATCATTTTCTAAAAGATAAACCGGAATATCAGTACCGGGCAGGTTAGTTTTCAAGATATTTATTTCCTCAGTATCCTGACCAATATTTACTTTTATACCAGAAATTTTTTCTGAAATTTCAATCTTTTGTTCTTTCATCGGTTGATAAAAAGGAATAACAATCCTGACGTCATGACCAATTTTCTTTAGTTTTTTAGTCAGAGCGCTGATTACATCGGCGATTCCGCCTACTTTTAGTATTCCCTTGACCTCAGAGGCAACAAATAATATCTTCATAAAATTTTAAGATTTTTAAATTTATCTGCCTGACAACGAAAATATTCCCACTGGCTTCTGATAGGGAAACCCCATTCTTCAGGCAAATCACCATGAAAATCAGAACCAATAGTAACGGTCAAATCCAGTTCTTTGGCTACCCTCTGCCAATGTTCCATACCCTGCCAGGAATGATGAGAAGAAATTGCCTCCAGACCATCCAGGCCCATTTTTTTCAGCTCAACAATTAAATTATCATCTCGCCAGGAAAGCTGCTCGCCAGGGTGGGCTAAAACAGCCATCCCGCCGGCATTTTTAATTAGTTTAATAGCTCGTTCAGTCGGAATCTCTGATTCCGGACAAATTGAGACATTATCGTAGGGGGAAGTGCTCTTTTTTATAAAAAGATATTTACCAACCACATCGGTCAGGGAAATAATTTTACCGGGGAACCAATTAAAATCCTTTTTAATCCTGGCCCAATTTTCTGAATGCTTCATAAGTAAGCCAGCCAAATTACCAACCCCAATATATGTAGCTACTGTATTAAAAACCTCTTTTTCTGTTATCTGCCAGTTATCTTTTTGTAAAATCTTAACTGCCTTTTTGATTTGAGGCAGATGAGCTATTTGCAGTTCTTTCAGGGCGGAATTCAACTCCTTGTCTTTTATATCAAAGTTATAACCTAAAAGATGCAAATGTTTATTTTTAAAATGGGTATAAAACTCTACGCCTGAAATCGCTCTTATCCCAAACACTTTTACGCTGGTTAAAAATTCCTCTAAACCGTCAATTCCATTATGGTCGGTCAGGGCAATAAAATCAAAGCCAGCCTTTTGCACTTTCCTGACCAAATCCTGAGGAGAGTAAATCCCATCAGAATAGTGAGAATGCATATGTAAATCAATCATAAATTTATTTAATAATAATTTAGTAAACTTAATTTTTCTTTAGCTCTGGTTAATAAAGTAGTCATACCTCTGTTTTTATCTTCCTCATTTGATTCAATAAAACCTAAAATGGCAGCCATTTCTAATATTTTTTGTATTTCAAAATAAAGCAGGCGTTTTTTAATCTCATCGTTTGACTCCTCTTTCTTAGTAAAATAATTCTTTAAAAACAACTCCCTTATTTTATGCCCCTTAACTAAAAAATCAGGGGCATAATAGTGAAACATTGAATCATTCTGGGCTAAAAATCCGCCCACATCTTCCATAGGGTCCCCCAAAAAAGCATAACCAAAATCTATCACTGTAAATTGACCAGGTGATGACTCAACAATAACATTGCCCCAATGAAAATCTCCGTGAACTACCCCAAATTGATTGAAATTGAGGAAAATGTCTTTATTTTTTTGTTTAAACTGCCAGAGTTCTTTTAATAACTGTTGGAATAATGGATAAAATTTAGGAGCGCATTTACGGACAATAAAAAACCAGTGCCGGCGTTCTATTAATTCTTGCCGCCGATTTTTTATCGGCAAAAAGTCAGACTTTTTAGATATTTGATGAACTTTCCTTAACCAGCCGGCCACTTGAGAAATTACTTTTAAATGAATATTTACTTTTTTCTGTGAGAGTAGTTCTTCTAAAGATTTCCCTGGCACTTCTTGATAAAAAAATATATTTAAGGGTTTAAAATAATCTAAGGCTGGAGCAAGATGCCTTTTTAAGCCCGCTTTTTTCAACCGATTAAGAACTTGCCACTCTCGTCGGGGCACATCCTGCTGAGAGTGAATTTTGGCTCTAACAATTTTACTTTCCTTATTAGTCAAAAGTTCATATTTAAGACTCATGTTGCGAAATTTACCCCGAAAATTCCTGATCAGTTCTATCTTCAAATTTATCAATTCGTCTTTTTCCTTAAAAAACTTCTTTTTCCTTTTCTGGAAAAAAGAAAACATATATTCTTTGTTCAAAACTTTTCTGGCATTGATTCTACGATGAATTTTAACAAAAATCATAATTTCTTCTTGGGTACATAGCCGGATATTTTAAATTTAAGGCCCTGCCCTTCCGGCAAAAATCTAAAAGGAATCCGAACCGTTAATTTACTCTCCTCCTCTTTAAAAAAAATGGGGGACCAGCGTGTGGTTTCGGACAGAACAGCTATTTTCAATAATTTACCCTTATTTTTGTCACTATTAGCTAGTAAATTTAAAAATTTATTGAGTAAACTCTGCTTGGCAATAATTATTTTTAACTTTCCTTTTTGATATTGGTAAGAACACTGACCAGGTTGATGATAACTGCCGGTTTTGGAGAATTTAACCAGGCTCATGGCATCCCAGCCGCCTTCACCAGGCCAATGTTCAATATATTCGCCGGGCTGTTCGCAAAGATAAAAATTATCATACTCATCACGAAAAAATCCTAATGGATGACCCATTTTCTTTTTATTAAAAGCAGCTTTTACTTCAACAAAAAGTTGTTCGGGCTGTTTTTTAACAAATTTTTCTTTTTTAAAATCAATAAAATGTTCTTTGGCAAAAGCAGAAAATTCTGTTGGCGCGTGTTCCCAGAAATCTTTGAGTGAAGGTAGATGTCTAACCGTCCGCAAATCGTCAACCACGTGTAAAACATCATAAATATCCATCCCGCTTTTCAGCTTATAAATAGCGTCCCGCCATTTAACTGCTTTTTCAAATTCCTGGGCTTCAATGGCTTTATCCATCTCATCTTCAAATTCTAGAATCATTGCATTAAATTGTCCAGCTAAAACCCTTTTTTTGTAAGGTCTTTTTTTCACTGTATCCATGGCCTGGCGATAGGCCTGGCGAATTTTACCGGTTCGCTGCCACTCAAAAGCTAAATCAATAATTTGCTGATAATATCGCCTGGCCTTCTTTTGAGATTGAGGAGGTAAATCCGGGATAGAAAGAACAACATCCCTTAAAATAAAAGCTCCCTGTTCAATCATCTCTAGACTCCACCAGGGCCTAGCTGAAGCCCACCAGTACTGGTCTGACTGTAGAGCGCGGTCTAATTTCTCTCGCACTTCCTGATACCAGGGCGCTTGAGCATCAAGACCCTTAACTAAATTAATCACAAAATTGACAAACTCCCATTGCAACTGATGGATTGGGTTTTGCGGGTGAAACCAAAGGGTAAATGAATGGGTTTTTTCTTTATCCAGCCAGAAATCCTGCTCTTCTGAACTCCAGGTAGAATCCCGGGGTTCAATTTCTTCGTCAGTATTAAATTTCTTGACCAAATCAGAAACAAATACCTTTGGTATTTTTCTATCCTGATATATCTGAAAAAGAAAATTTTCCAGACCGGGCCGGTGATGGCCAAAAGTTTCTGCATCCATGACTGTTAAAAGATAACGGTCTTTTTTCAATTCTTGTCTGCCTATTTCTTCAATCAAAGAGCGTACACTACGGACAATAGCTGAAAGAATTAGCACGCTCACTCTTTTGTCGCGAAAAAGAACTTTAAAATTAGATAATCCTTTGATATTATATATCTTTTTAAAATCTGATTTTTGCGGATTGGCTAATTCTTCAGCCAGAATCCATTTAAAACCGTATTCTTGAGCTATTTGAGCCACCTTTTTGCTGTAAGCCAGCTCGGGCGAGAAAAATCCCTGCGGTTTCCAAGCCCGGCCAAAATACTTTTTGTTGGTTTCGTCATTAAGCTTAATCTGTCTTTTGATTTCCTCTTCTGGTAAAAGTGGTAAAAAGGGGTGGTATTTCACCCCGCCGGTAAATTCAATTTGCCCTCTTTCAGCAAAATCCTTAATCTGGTCAATCACATCCTGATAACCGTTTTTTACTAAAAGTTCAGTTAAACCGGCGTTAATATTAATGGTGATTTTGGCTTTTGGATTAGAAGCCAGACCACCAAGAATTTTCCGATAACTTTCATTAACCACTCGTTCAAGAATGTCCAGTTGCTGGTTGTATGGCTGATAAAAATGTAAAAAATTAGCCCAGAGCATAAGTTATAATATGGTTATAAGATAGTGATTAAGATAGTAATATAGTAATATTATAACATTTTTAAGAGAAAAATAAAAGGGGCGTTCGCCCCTTTATTCTATATTTTTTAATCTCTGTTATTAATTTTGTCTTATCAAATCCAGGGCCGGCAAAACTATATCTTCTATCGCCTGCTGAGAATATTGATAATCGGGTTTCCAGGCCCGTTTGGCAAAATAATGCCAACCAACGCAGGAGTGAAGAGCCGGGGAAGTTTTCTTTAATAATTTTTTAAATTTCTTGTTTTTTAAGGCTTTGTTAAGACCGCCTTGTTCTCTAATTCTTTTTTGAAAAATACAGTCAAATTCTTTAATTAATTCCTGCCATTCAATAATTCTTTTTCTTCTGAATGGTTTACGGTGCCGCCAGATTTTTCCGTGTTTGCTCGGCCGCCACCAGGGGAAAGGGTCTTTAGGAGTTGAATCCATATCCCAGGAACAGGGTAAGATTTTAGAGATTGGGATATTTTTTACTCCCGACCAATTAAATTGGCTGGGTAAACAAAAATTTATTTTATCTTTAAGTTTTACAAAATTACCAATTTCTCTAACCTCAGCTATTCCGACTAGTCCATTTCTTAATCCCTTTTTAGAGCCAGCGTTTTCCCAATCCCGCATTAAAACAAAAGAATCTCCGGAAGTCCGGTCTCCGTGGTTATTTAAAAAACCTAAGAGTTCTAAAAACACTTTAGGTGAATGAACTGTCCGCCGTACCTTAGACCAAACGAGTTCTCTGGGCAAATGATTTGGCCGGCGGATATACTTTGGTTTTCTCCGATAATCTTCAGCGTTCATAAACAAGTCCTTGAATAAACAGTTGAAAATTATCGCCCGTTGAACGCCGTGTTTAAACTTAATCTTTACCGGCCCATTAAAATTATATCTACCCAAAGCTTTGTCAGGAATAAGCAAAATTAAATCCGGGCAGGTCTGGTGGATTATTTTTAAAGTCCGCCGGTCAATTGCCCCCTCGGGCGGCCAGAACCAGGTTGGTTTGTCTAAATGTCTTTCAATTATTTCTCTATCTAAAATAATTTGAGCCCGGATTAAATCATCTGAAAGCATCGGTAAAATGGGGTGAGAATAAGCGCTGGTACCAATTTCAATATATCCTTTTTGAGCAGCAGTTTTTAAATTATACAAAGTCTTTTTGGCTAAATTTTTGATTGGTTCAGGAGCTGACAACCAGGTGTCAATTGTCCAACCCTGTAATTGAATTCCCCTTTTAACCAGACCTTGTCTCATAGCTAAAGAAGTGGGTAAAAAAATCTTTTTCAGATTTTTCTTAACCCACTTCGGCACAGCTACTGACGAAACAAATGGCTGATAGCCGTGAATTAAATCATAAAAAATCATAAATTCTTCAGATCTTCCTCGGATACTTTTCCTTTTGTCCAGATTTTGCCTTTTTCTGGGCCAGCTGTAATTTCGCCGGCCTCACCGATCCATTTTTTGTTTTTGTAAAAATGTTTTGTTTGCCAAGCATGGCCTTTTAGGGGTTTATTTGGATTTTCCCCTTGCTCCAAAATCTCTCCTTCTTCCAAAACCATATTCCCTTTCTCGTTATACTGAAATTTCTTAGTCCATTTATGGTCTTGATTTGGGCCCTCAATAATTTCTCCAGCTTCTCGAACTATCTTTCCTTCTTTCCACTCAAAGGATTTTTTCCAGCCATTTTCATGGTCAAAACTTTTTCCTTCTTCTTCAACCAGGTTGCCTTCATCGTCATATTCAAAACGTTTTTCATAATCATATTTTATATCATTTTCCTTCGGCTCCGACGGATTTCTAAATTCTCTCTTTCTTTCATAAATCAATCGGCCCCTTTCATCCTTTTCTACTTGTCTTAACCAGAAACCATTGTCGGTTTGCTCTACTATTTCTCTTTTTGGGGATTCTTTCTCTTCCTGAACTTTTTT
>CAZMTM010000033.1:0-6815 GCA_964569175.1 uncultured Gammaproteobacteria bacterium
GTAAAACCACCACCCTTTATGCTCTATTGAAGATTTTAAATCAAACCAAAGTTAACATTGTTACCCTTGAAGATCCAATTGAATATTTTATGAAAGGAATTAACCAGAGTCAGGTTAAGCCGGAGATTGACTATTCATTTGCTTCAGGTATTCGCTCGGTAGTTCGACAGGACCCTGATGTTATTATGGTTGGTGAGGTTCGTGATAATGAAACAGCTGAGTTGGCTACCCATGCGGCTCTAACCGGACATATAGTTTTATCCACCCTGCACGCCAATGATGCTTTTGGCGCCGTCCCGCGGCTGGTAGATATGAAAATAGAACCATTTTTAATTGGTTCTTCTTTGAATTTAATTATCGCCCAGAGATTAGTTAGAAAAAATTGTCCGCATTGTTCCAAACAGATTGTTCCGCCGCCGGGAGTAGAAAAGGATATTGAAAATGCTCTTAAAGATGTAGAAGCAATAGATCTGGAAAAATATCGGGATAAAAAAACCGGTCATTTCAAACTTTACCGGGGCCCTGGTTGTCCGAGATGTAATAAGGAAGGTTATCGGGGCCGGCTGGCTATTTTTGAATGTTTAGAAATCACCGACCAGATGAAGGATATTATAAACAGGGGATCTAAAGCTGATGAGGTAAAAGCGGAGTTTAATCGACAAAAAATGGTTGAGATGATTAAAGATGGTTATATCAAAGTTTTGCGGGGTGAGACTACTATTGAAGAAGTACTGCGAGTAGCCAGGGAATAAGATTAATTAAATTTATATGCTTTTTAAATATAAGACCAAGAATTTTGAAGGCGAAACAATTAAGGGGACGATTGAGGCTATCAGCCAGCAGGCAGCCACTGATATTTTGACCAACAAAAAGTTGATTATTCTTTCACTGGTTGAAGCTGGGGCTGTTCCATTCTGGCGTCGACCGCTCAATATTCCTTTTTTGAGCGGGGTGAAGCCGCAGGATATGGTATTTTTATCCCGCCAGTTGGCCACTATGGTTGGGGCCGGCCTGCCCCTGGTTAAGGCACTGGAAGTTTTAAACAAACAAACAGCCAATACTTATCTTAAAGGCGTGGTGCAGGATATTGCCGAAGAGGTTCGCGGTGGAAACAGATTTTCTTCAACTTTAGCCAAATACCCCAAACTTTTTGATAATTTTTTTATCAATATGGTTCGGGCTGGCGAAACAGCCGGTAAGCTTGACGAAGTGTTGAATTATCTGGCTGACGAGCAGGAAAAGAATTTTGACTTAATGAGTAAAATGAAGGGGGCCATGATTTATCCGGCCTTTGTGGTAGCGATGGTTGGCGGGGTAATGGTGCTGATGATGGTTTTTGTTATTCCTCAACTAACCACCATTCTTGAGGAGGCCGGCGTGGAGCTCCCGATAACCACCCGAATTTTAATTGGCACCAGCAAATTTTTTAAAAAGTACTTAATCTTTATTATCTTGGCAATAATTGGCCTGGTTGTTGGCTTTAAATTCTTTACTAAAACTAAGTCAGGCCGGTTTATCTGGGATAGAACTATCTTAAAGGCTCCAGTATTTGGTAAACTTTTCCAGAATCTATACCTGGTTCGTTTTACCCGCAGTCTGTCCACCCTGATTGTCGGCGGCATTCCTCTGACCTCGGCTCTTAAAATAGTATCTGATGTAGTTGGCAACGCTGTTTACAAGAAGCTGGTTCTCCGGACCATAAAAGACGTGGAAGAAGGACGTTCTATCAGCAGCGCTCTTTTAGAATCAAAACAGGTGCCCAAAATGCTTTCTCATTTATTAGCCGTTGGTGAGCGGACCGGAAAAATCGATGAGGTCTTATCGAAAATGGCCGATTTTTATTCTCGCGAGGTGGAAAATATTTTATCAAGGTTAGTGACTTTGCTTGAGCCGATTATCATTATATTTCTCGGGGTAGTGGTTGGCGGGATGGTTGCCTCTATTATTTTGCCAATGTATCGATTGGCTTCGGCCTTCTAATTTTGGGCGTGTAGCTCAGTTGGTTAGAGCGCTATCCTCACACGATAGAGGTCTCAGGTTCGAATCCTGACACGCCCACCATTGTCAATTATTATCTCCGGAGGCCCGGCCTCCGGTTTTTTGTTGATTATTAAGATATTAAAATATTTCTGTATGCCCGAATTACCGGAAGTAGAAACAATTAAAAATCAGTTATTAAATAAAATCCGCGATAAAAAAATAAAGCAGGTTGAGGTTAGATTAGCCAAAATGGTTAAAGGGGCAACGGTTAAGGCTTTTAAGAAAATCCTGCAGGGAATGATTATTAAAAAAGTGGCCCGGCGGGCCAAGCTTTTAATTATTGATATTTCTAATGGTTATTCACTGATTATTCATCTAAAAATGTCCGGTCAATTGATATTCTCCGGAGGCCGGGCCTCCGGAGCTCGGGATTTTGTGCATGAGAATATAAAAACATTTACACATATTATTTATTATTTTACTGATAATAGTTGTTTGCTCCATAATGACATGCGCCAATTTGGTTATGTGAGATTAATCAAAACTGCCGATTTAGAAAAGTTCTTTACTGAAAAAGGATTCGGGCCGGAGATTTTATCAAAAAGTTTTACTTTAAAAAAGTTTGAACAACTTTTGTCTCATAAAACACGAAGCAAAATCAAGCCTCTTTTAATGAACCAGTCTTTTATCGCCGGCGTCGGTAATATTTATGCTCAGGAGGCCTGCTGGTGCGCTAAGATTTTGCCAATTAGATTAGTCAAGGACTTGAAAGAAAAAGAAATAAAGCGTTTATATAATTGTTTGTTAAAAATCTTAAAGGCGGCCATTAAGCATAAAGGAACTTCAACTGATACCTATCTTGATGTCAGCGGCCAGGAAGGTGAGTATTCGTCAAGATTAAAAGTCTACGGTCGGCAGAATAAAAAGTGTTTGCGCTGCGGGAGGAGAATAAAGAAGATAACTTTAAACGGTCGGGGCACCTGCTATTGTCCGGGCTGCCAGAAATAATATAAAATCGGGAGTCCGACTCCCGATTTGCTCCTGGTTTAAGATAAAATCTTCGCTGTTAAGCGGAGATTTGTTTTAATCGTCAATTTTTAGCAGTTACAAGAATCTTTTGATTTCCTTTTCTAAATTTCCCTTAAAATCTTTTAAAATAAGACGGTGGCTCCTGGGTAAGAATCTGGAAAGTTCTTTTTGAAAATTTATCTCCTGACTTTTTAGTTTATCTGAAATTTCTGATAAATTTTTTCTGTCTTTTACTGGTATCAAATTACCTCTTAATAAAAAATAAAGATCATAAAAATCTCTGGGTTTAGCTCTCTCAAGAAGAGCATTTATTTTTCCTTTTACTATTTTCTCTTGAGGTAAATGAATTATATTATAAGCGGGGATATAGTCATTGGCGATAAGGGTGACTGCCCCCTTAATAAGTAAATTGGATCTTAAAGAAATTTCTATTTTTATTTTTACTTTGTAATCTAAAAAACTAAAATAAACAACGCCCAAATAACCACCAGTAGTGGGTTTTGCTTCTTCCAGCTCCACTGCGAATCCTTCTTTCTCTATATTAGATAGAGTATTAGTAAGCAAATCTTCTATTTCGACCAGACTGATTTTAAATCCAGAAAAATCAAGGTCTTCTGAGAACCTTGGGCTTTTAAAAACAAATCTTAAAGCTGTCCCACCCTTAAACAGCACTCTTTCCGACTCGTTTCTTTGATAAAAGTAGGATAAAAATAAATGCTGGCAATATTCACGGCTAACATTGTCTTGAGTAGTTTGAAGTTTTTTAGTAAATTCTTTGAGGCTTTCTTGACTGAGCATAAATTTTTTTAATTAACTTGTTTAAACTTTTCCTTTTGAAAAGCTTGGCATATTCAAGGATTTTTTTCTTCGATATTTTTTTAAAATCTATTCTTTCGTTTGGTTCTCTTTTCTCGCGGTCGATAAAATAAAGATAGTCAACCAGGGCCTTTTCCGGCTCTGCTATAAGTATGGTTTGACCATTAATCTTCTCTGGTCTATAACCACGAAAAGCTTCTGTCTTTATCTTCTGATAAGTAAAAACTAAACCTAAAGTTTTAAACTGTCTGGTGGCCTTGGTAGTTACCGAAGTAACAGTATATACAGCTTCAGGGATAATACCAAAATGGGATAGAGCAAATTCAAGAGAAATATAAGAGGGTCGATAAAGACGATTGGCGACTAAGTATTCTGATGGCGGTTGGGCCTTGAGGCAATACAAACCTTTTTTAAGTCTAATTAAATAATCTTTTTTTGCGTGCCGATGGAGAAAAAATCTGGTTGATGATTCTGAAACATTAAAAATTCTTTGGAATTCAAGCGGCGTGAAAATCAACTGATGATCTTCACGTAGTTTACTTTCTACTTTTTGCCAATTCAGTTGTTTAGCCATATTGCTAATTAGCAAAAACAGGTTACCTTCAAATACTACCTTATTCATAAAAAATTGTCAACCCGGTTTCTATAACTTATCCACAGCCCTTCTTCACGTAGAGGGAGTCGGACTCCCGATTTGTTCCCGATTTAAGATAAAATCTCCGCTGTTAAGCGGAGATTTGTTTTAATCAGTACTTTTGGAAAAAGTGCTGGATTTAATCGTCAATTTTCAGCAGTCCGGCGCTCATCAGTAATTCAAAACCCATGTCTATGGGAATATCCAGGGGAATAATTTTGTTTAGCGGCAGAAAGAACAAAGATACGCCGGTGGCCGGGAAAGGTACGCTGGTTGGCAGCACGGCGATTAGTTCTTCTCCGGTTGCCTGATTGATTTTTTTGATTGAGGTTTGTGAAGTTAGCCCCAGACTGTAAATACCAGGAGCCCATTTTATCAGCACCCAGGCCTTATTTTTATGTTCAGATTCAAGTTCTTTTTTGTCGCCAATCCAGAAAGAAACCGTTTTTTTAATTGATTGGAATAAATTAAGCAATCGGCCGACAAAAGGAATGCGATTAATGGTTCTGGTGAACGGACTTTTTCGCTTTTCCCAGAGGTTAAGGCCGAAACCGATTAGCAGAATAAAGATAAGCAGTAATACTATTTCCAGTCCGGGTATATATCGATTGAATATTAAAGCTGACAGGGTTCTGATGGGGGTAATAATATTCCAGAAAGATTTTAAAACAAAGAATATTAGACAGAGTAAAGCAACGGCAATTAATCCGGTAATTAAGGTTTTTTTAAAAGAATTCATTCTACCTCCTTGCCCCTCACTTGCACGCAAGTGAAGAGGGCCTCCTTGTAATGAACAATGACGTTGAGTTTTATTCTGGCATATTATTATTTTTTGTCAAATCAAAAAGTCGGGGTGAGAGGACTTGCACCTCCGATCTCATCGTCCCGAACGATGCGCCTTAGCTACTAGGCCACACCCCGTGCTTAGCGCGGGCAATGTCACGCTTAGCGTGACCCCGCATTATATTTTAATTTATAATTTTTTACAGAGAATGTCAAGAGTCAGTTTTATCTTTGTTGTTAAAAATTAAGTAGCCGGGAGTTTTGCTCCCGGCTATAATTTTAAGATTGTATTAGGGCATTTCTTCGCCCTGTTCTACCAGTTTAAAGCTTCCATCGTTTTGTCTGCTGTATATCTTGTAAAAATACTCTATCACGTCATCGTAAGAAGAAGCATTTTTATCTTTAAGCTCGCGGCTGACGTAAATAGTAGGATAATCTTTTCCGGATACTGTAAGATAACTCCTTCCATCATACTGTGATATAGAAGAACTACGATGGCGCCCGTTGTAATATGTTATCTCGGCATCCGACATTTTAGTGGTTATGTAGACACCCATTTCTTCAAAGCTTATATTTTTTCCTGCGATTCCAATAAAGTCCACCAAACCATCTCCTTTGTAATTGTCAAAAAAGGCAGCGGTAATTGGAATCATTGTTTCTGCCTCAAATTTACCATAATCTGTCTGTAGTAAGAAGGCGCGACGGATTTCTCGATACTGACAATGTCTCACGGCGCCAGTTATGGCAATTATGGGAATTATGCATAATAATGCAATCACAGTAAGCCAGTAAGATACCTCGTAAATCGTTCCTCTTTTTTTGTTCATCAATCCTCCTTGTTTTGTATGTTAGCACCTGATATTTATCTACTGTTTCTGATGATTGTCAATAATTCTTTTAGGATGCTATTTTTCAAAGAACCAGTCTTCAATCTTGTTAGAAAGTATAACGCATTTTTGGGTTTTTGTCAAGCATTGTTGGGGGTAGTAATCTAATTATTTGAACCTATGGAAAAAATGTGTTAAAGTGGAATATATGGAAAAAGAAAAAACCCGGCCCTTGGCCGACCGCCTGAGGCCGAAAAATTTAAATGAATTTGTCGGTCAGGAGCATCTGGTTGGTCAGGGTAAAATACTTCGTCAGCTTATTGAACAGGATGAGATTCCCTCAATGGTTTTCTGGGGGCCGCCCGGTTCAGGCAAAACTACTTTAGCCAGAATTATTGCCGGACAGACCGGAGCTGATTTTATTCAATTTTCTGCGGCGAATCAAGGTATAGCTGATGTTAAAAAAGCCATGACCAAAGCCGGATTGACCCGGCAGGCCTATAACCGAAAAACTATTCTTTTTGTTGACGAAATTCATCGTTTTAACAAGGCCCAGCAAGCCATTTTTTTGCCTTTTGTGGAAGAGGGGACCATTATTTTAATCGGCGCTACTACGGAGAATCCGTCTTTTGAAATTATTTCACCCCTTCTTTCCCGCTGTCGGGTTTTTGTCCTGCAGCCACTCTCGCCGGAAAATATTGGTTTGATTATTATGCAAAAAACAAATTATTTGATTCAATTGGTTA
>CAZMTM010000034.1:0-6661 GCA_964569175.1 uncultured Gammaproteobacteria bacterium
TAATCGATAGCCATTTTCTTTTATAGTCAGGTAGTCATTTTTTATAACTTGAGTAGAGCTAACACTGTCAATAAAAAATAAAAAGTAAGGGTTTTCTGGAGTAACACTAATTTTCTCTAAATTATTTATGGTTGAAGAAATACTATCAAGGTAAGAATCGGCAGCCAGGTCATAAAGCGATAAAAGGTCGTTTGCCAGCTCTTTAGAGGGGCTTTCCAGGAACTCTTCTGTTTTTTGGTTGATTAAAATTAGATCTTCTAAAAATTGATAGGGGAAAAGGTTATGTTCTTTAAAAATTGGTATGAAACTTTTAGGATATTCCAATGCCTTCATATTGGCCGCCGCCACTTCTTTGAGCTCGGCTTCCTCTTCTTTTAATCCTATAATTGCTTTTTCAAATTCTTCTGCATCAAAAAAAGGAGAATAAAAAAGAGGGTCCTTTGAAGTTAGTTCATAAAATCCCTCCAAACCAATTCGAGCTTTTTGCCCTTGGTTTATAAAGAAAAAAATGCCGAGGGCAAATATTATTAAGCCTAAGAACACCAAACTCGCCCTTTTTATCATAAATTAGTGTAAAATTAAGGCCTGTCTTGCTTTAGCTGAACGAGAGAACTGAATAAAATTTATTTGAAGCGGTTCAAAAAGCCCGGCTTCAACCGCTTTTTTCAAATTTAATCTTGGAGAGAGCTGCCAATTTTCCAAAAATTCATTCTCAATTTTTTGTTTAAGTTCTGGGGATTCCTTGACTCCATTTTTCAAAGAGAGGTTTAGTGCTACTCTTATTTTTGGTTTCGTCCCCACAAAACTTTCATAAATATGACCCTCAAAATTATCCTGAAGGGAATCTTGTAAATTAAGCAGGGGTTTTTTAAACATCTCCGTTCTTAATTCGAATCCTCCTGCCCGGATTGAGTCGTAATTTACCCTCCCCCAGACTTGCAAAAGGGGACCGGGACGACCACAGGGACAGTCATTTTCTCTAAAGCTTGCTAAATCTCCTGTTTTATACCTAATAATGGGAGTGGCTACGTTATAAAGAAAAGTGACGACAAGTTCTCCTTTTTCTCCAAATTTAATTTCCTTTTTAGTAATGGGGTCAATGATTTCAAAGTAGTAAGGTGTCTGAGGATGATAAGAGTGATAATATAAATGATAACATATTTGATCGTTTTTTTGGGCCAAAAAGTCGCATTGAATTGCCAATAGTGATGGCAATTCGGCAAGACCATAAATTAGAAAAATTTTTAAATTAGGATAAAGTTCTTGAAGAAACTTTTTTTTCTGAGGAGTAATTATTTCTCCGGTCAAAACTAGGCCCTCCAATGATTTTTTAAGGTCGGGATAGCGTTCAAGGTAATCTTTTAAGATTATAGCTAGGGTGGGAGTAGTCCAAATACCGTTAATTCTTAGTTTTGAAGCTAACCTTAAAGAAGCCGGGATATTATGGATATCTCCTGCTAATACTAATTTAGCTCTTTTTTTTAAATAATTGTAACTCGAGTAAGTTCTAAAAGGGTTTTCCAGAAGTAAAAATTTCGTCTTATCGATTAGCTTATCTCTTGGAATAGGAAATTTAGGGATTGGTAAAGATGGCAAAGACTTAAAAATTATCAACGGCTCACCGGTTGTGCCCGAAGTTGTTGTAATGAACTCAATTTTTTTCTCTTCCATAAACAAAAGCTTGAAGGGGTCAGCGGTTGATAGTTCTTCCCGGGTGAGGAAAGGGATTTTTTTGATATCAGCGATGGAGTTAAAATCTAAAAGAGGATTAAAACCCGCCTTTTCATATTTTTGACGATAAAAATCACTGTATTTATTCTCAAGAACAAACCTTAACAGCTCCTTGAATTTTAAAAAGGTGTCATTGCTTTGCATTGTTTTATTTATTTGACAAATCTGAAATCAAAAACTGCGGCTATGTCTTCATCAGTTACTATCTGTTTTTCAATATCATCTAAGGTTTCATAGGCACCGGCTTTGCCAAGTTTAATTGTTGTATTGATCCAATCCTGATTGGGGATACTTTTTTCTCCAAAGCTGTCCTTTAATATAGAAGAAACCTCTTCTATTAATTTTTGGTTGACCTCAGTTTCTTCTAAGTCGTTGATTTTTAAAAGTAGTTTCTTGCTTTCTTCCGGATTATCTTTGATGAATTTTATAGCCGACTGCATAGCTTTAATCATTTGTTCTACTTCTTCCGGATTATTTTTTATTTTATCATCAGTGGTAACCAATCCTTGAGGTGTATGCCAATCTATTGTAAACAACACCGTGCCAGCACCTAATTTAACAAGTCGCAAAGGCTCCGTGGCCATTGGTATAACTATTGCGTCAACTTGTTTTCCGAAGAAGATAGAACGGAGTCCTCCGGATCCGCCACTAGAGATAATCTCAGCAGAAAGATTATTTTCTTCAATCATTTTTAAAGCCACATAATGGGTAGAAGTGTGTAAATTTGGCACTGCAATAGTTTTTAAAGCATTCATTCTTAAACCTGGTTGAGCGATAAGGAAATTAGGGATGGGTTTTTCAAAGGCATTAAAGATTGCTTTTATTGGCGCTCCCTGGAGGCTAAACACTGCTGGAATGGGGCCAGAATAATCTATCTCCTTTTTCATCAATGCCTGGGCCATTATGCTTGAGTCTAACATTTCTACCAGTTGAACATCTAGGCCATATTCGTTGAAGATACCTTTTTCTACAGCTACAAACACAGGGAAAGAAGCGTAGGCTTGATGATTTTGTCCAATGATAATTTTTGTTTTTCCGTTCTCCTCCGGGATTGTAAATTCAGTTTTTTGCTGGAGAACAATCGCAAAAATAATTAATAAAGTCACTATTGCTGCGCCTAAAATCAAAAATTTTTTATTAATCATTATCTTTGATTTACTTAAATTAGTTTTAAATGTCGACCTTTTATTAATGTATTATAGGGTACAACCAACTATAATTCAAATATTTTATATTCCTTTTATATTCCTTCAGATTTTTGCCAGAAAACCACCTTCTTTTCTATAAAACTGATTAATAAAAAAAATAATATTCCAGCCAAAACCATTACAAAAAGCGCAGCCATCGCAGTCGTGGTCTCAAGAATACGGCTGTAAGTTAAAATTAAATATCCTATACCTTTATTGGCAACCAGTAATTCTCCGACAAAAGCTCCGGTCAGGGCAAGTGCAGATGAAATTTTAAGAGCGGGAAAAATAAAAGGAAGAGAGCCGGGCAATCTTAGCTTGAGAAAAATCTGCCATTTGCCGGCAGAAAGAGAATCTAATAATTCTAGGGCGTTTTCGTCAACCGTTTTTAAACCCTTAATAGTGTTAACCAAAAGAGGGAAAAAGCAAACCAGGGCGACGATGACAATTTTAGATGTGATGCCTATGCCAAACCACAATATCACAAAAGGAGCCAGGGCTAAAATCGGCGCAATTTTTATAGCTATAATCCAAGGATAAAGACCCCTTTCAGTAGTTTTTGAATGAACAAAAATCACTGCCAGAGTGAAACTTAACAAAACAGCGATAAGGTAACCGGTAATGGCAGAGAGCATGGTAATGCCGAGGTGGCTTAAAAAGAAAGAGAATTTGGTAAAAATTTCAAAGATAATTTGGGAAGGCCTTGGCAAAAGAAATTCCGGCAAAGTTGAAATTAAGGCTGTGATTTCCCAAATAATAAAACCGCCGACAAAAAATAAGAACGGGATACCAATGTCTTTTAATCTGTTTTTAACGCTTTTCTTAAACATTCTATTAAGTCAAAATATTTTTTTGAATATTTCATTTCGGTTGTTCTCGGCCGGGGCAAATCAATATCTATTATTTTTTCAATTTTTGCCGGCCTTTTAGAAAAAACAATAATTCTGTCAGATAAAAAAACCGCTTCCGGAACGGAATGGGTAACAAAAATAATCGTGGAAGTTAGGACTTTTTTCGTCTGCCAGATTTTTAAAAGTTCCAATCCCATATAATTTCTGGTGATTTCATCAAGTGCTCCGAAGGGTTCATCCATTAACAAAATGGGGGGCTCAAAAATCAATGCCCGGGCAATGGCCGCTCGCTGTTGCATACCACCGCTTAATTGATTTGGGTAATACTTTTCAAATTCTTCCAGGCCGACGATTTTTAGTAAGTCTTTCGCTGAATTTTTTTGGTTTTTCCTTGCTAAAATTTCTAAGGGAAGCTCAATATTTTTTATAACGTTTCGCCAGGGAAGGAGAACCGGGTTTTGAAATACAAATCCGAATCGCCCCTTTTTAGCGGCCAATCCTGTCGGTTTGTCTTTAAACTCTGTTTTTCCTTCCGTCGGTTTTGTCAAACCGCTTATAATTTTTAACAAAGTTGTCTTGCCGCACCCACTGGGCCCGATGACGGAAAGAAATTCTCCCTCGTTAACTTTGAAACTTATTTTGTCCAAAACCGACAAATTATTATAATATTTTGTTATTTCTTTTACTTCTAATATTTCATTCATACCAGGTAGTAGAAATTTGACTAATAATAATTAATATTGCCGCCAGGCAGTCGAATTTTCACTACCTGGCATAGTTATTTCTCTTTAGATTATAGCTTTGTTAATTTAAATTGACAATTCTTCTTAATTTTGGGGAAAATTTGGGTCAGCTTTATTTTTTACAACAAAGATAATCCCCAGGTTGATTAAAGAAAAGCTGTGGAATATAATAAAAGAACTCCTCAAAATTTTGATAAAAAGCAAAAAAGAATGTCGTCGATAAATAATAAAACACTGATTTTAATTATTTCTGCTGCTATTATAATTTTAGCTGGTTTTGGGTTTCCTGGAGAAGTTTCAGCCACTTACTATGCCACCGGAACCTTGGTTTCAACCAATCTTTTATTAGATGAGGTGGGAACCGTTAGCAGCATAGATATATTTAGGCACAATGCTTCTTCCATTCCTCCGGGGACTTATTTAAAAACCCAGAATAGCCAGGATAATTCTACTTGGAAGAATTCTACTGGTACAATCAATGGCTGGGATACTCAATCCGAGGGGTCGCATTCGATTGATTTGTCTGGTCTGGGTTGGTCAGGGGCAAATTTTTACTATAAGACGCAATTTGAGTCCACCCAGTTTAATACTAAGGGACTATGGCATTTTGACGAAGGTTCCGGTACTTCCGCAGCAGATTCGAGCGGGAATGGGAATGACGGAACACTTTTGCCGGTTGATTCCGAACCCACCTGGAAATCCGGCTCTGACTGCAAATACGGCAGCTGTTTGAGTTTTGACGGCACGAATGATTATGTGGATTGCGGGAGTGGGGCGAGTTTGGATAGCTTGCAGCAGTTCACATTGGAGGCATGGGTAAGAGCATCCGACTGGCACCATGTTTCAACTATCTTAGATAAAGGGCCCGAGTCGACAGTCCAACATTTCTGGCTAGGCTGGTGGGGCGACGGCTATCAAAAGATGAATTTGGAGATGGGTGATGCGAGTGGCCGGTATTATCTATGGGGTGAGGCTGGACTTACATGGGAAACAAACAGATGGTATCATGTTGCAGTAACCCTTGATAATGTAGCCAAAACATATCAGCATTATAGGGATGGGGTTTCAGCTGGAGGAGGCACATTCACGCAAGATTTCAATTCCGGGACTTATCAACTACTAATTGGGCGTTATTCGGCTGTAGGACATTATTTCAACGGCATCATTGATGAGGTGCGGATTTTGAATACCGCTCTTACTGCCGAGCAGATAGCGGCTGATTACGCAGCCACCAAAGGATTTTTTGAAGATGGCGGTACGCCGGTTTTGGACGATATTACCCTTAATTACAACGTTGCGCCGAGCAACGGAGCGGGCTCTATTGCTGATATGGATGATGCTGATAATATCTACGCTCAGAGAAAACTTTATACTGGAAGCTCGGTCTGTTCAGATACTGATGGTTATGCTGATATAGATTATTGCGAGTTCAGGCTAAAACAGGGAGATACTACCCGAGCAATTTTCAGATACGATGAAGACACTGACACTTTTTCTGTTGAATCCGGCGAATGGGATTTAGACAGCAGCTCCTCAGCCGCAGAATCAGGAAATGATATTACCATCAGCTGGAAATTTACGCCCCAGTGGGATGCTGTAGCAGAAGATGACTTAGAAATTGAGTTGTATGTTGTGGACGCAGGTTCAGCTGAAGATACTGATATTGTCCAATCTGACTATGTTGACGTGGTAACTGATTTAGTCACCACTTTTTCTCTGAATGACGACAGGGGGAATGTCAGCCAATCTATTACTGCTTCGGGAGCCGTAACTTATACTAACTCCTCACTTTATCCCCCTGATGCTGAATTCACCAGCGTCAGCGTTTTTGATTCAGCTTGCGATTTACCAGAGAATACTGAAGGGACAGATTCATCGATTGTAAATGGAGACTGGAGTATAACTTTCAATGCTCCAGCTACGGTGGGGACCGACACCTACAATTTATATATAAATATGGCCGATGCTGATTATAGCGATGGAGAGGAGGCAAGTCCTACCGATACCTTTATTACCGACCAGGTTGTTTTCAAAACCGGCACCACTCTTGATGTTACCGACAGCCGGGTTAATGCCGACGGTTCAGCTACTGGCGAATGGTATGCCGAGCTAATGTTTGACTATGATGATAGCGAAATTGAGTCAGGAA
>CAZMTM010000035.1:0-4330 GCA_964569175.1 uncultured Gammaproteobacteria bacterium
AAATTGGCCATATCTTAGACCCGCGCAAAATTGAATGGCGCTGCAATAGTGAGTGGTTGAGTAAATTAACTCCTCGTCAACTGGATGAGCTGGCTGATTTATTCAGCATTCAGCAGATGATTGCCCGACGAAATTTTAAACAGCGCTGGCAAAAGCAAGAAGAAATTTCTATTCGTGAACTTCACTATCCTTTATATCAAGGTTATGATTCGGTTATGGTCAAAGCTGATTTAGAAATTGGCGGTGATGACCAATTGTTTAATCTGTTGGCCGGCCGCAAAATTCAGCAGGCCTATAATCAGCCCCCCCAGGACATCATGACTCTAAAAATGCTGGAGGGCCTTGACGGCGAGAAGATGAGTACTACTCGCGGTAATGTGGTCAATACAATTGATTCGCCAGAAGAGCAGTACGGAAAAATAATGTCAATGCATGATGATTTGATTGAAAAATATTTTGAACTTTGTACGCCAGTGCCGGTAGAGGAAATTAAACAAATGATTCGGGCCGTCCAAAAAGGGGCTAATCCGCGTGATACTAAAGCCAAATTAGCTTATGAGATTGTTAGGTTGTATCACGGTCAAGAAGCAGCTGAAAAGGCCGAACAGGAGTTTAACCGAGTTTTTAAAGAAAAAAAATTGCCGGAGAATATCTCGAGTTATAAAGCAAAGAGGCAGAAATATAAATTAGTTGACTTTTTAGCTGAAAGTAAATTGGCTGGCAGTAAAAACGACTCCAGAAGATTAATTGAACAGGGAGCGGTGACTATTGATGGCCAGCGAATAAAGGATTGGCGCTATGAATTCAAGTCAAAGGATGGGCTGATTATTAAAGTGGGCAAAAGAAAATTTTTGAAAATTAAAAAATAAATATTAGATTCAATGAAAGTAACCAAGGCAATTATTCCAGTAGCCGGCATGGGAACCAGGTTTTTACCAGCTACTAAAGCCCAGCCAAAAGAAATGTTAACTCTGGTTGATAAGCCGGTTATCCAGCACATTGTTGAAGAAGCAGTTAACGCTGGGATTAAACAGATTTTTTTAATTACCAGCCATACCAAACGAGCGGTTGAAGACCATTTTGATTATGATTTTGAATTAGAATACCGCCTGCGCCAGGCTGGCAAGAAAAAAGCTCTGGAGAAAATCCGCCGAATCCATCAATTAGCTGAATTTGTGGTCATTCGCCAAAAAGAGCCGAAAGGATGCGGCGATGCTATTCTTTGCGCTAAAAAATTCATTAAAAATGAACCTTGCGCGGTTATGTTTGGCGATGATATAATAGATAGTCAGGAAGGGTGTTTATCTCAATTGATTAAGGTTTTTGAAAAATATAACGATCCGGTAATTGCGGTGGCGCGGGTGCCCAAAAAAGAAATTCGCCATTTTGGTTCAGTTAAAGTGGTTAAATTAGAGAAAAGGATTTATCAAATTCAAGGAATCATTGAAAAGCCAAGGCCCGGACAGGCACCTTCTAATTTGGGAGTAGTCGGTCGATATATTATTACCCCGGAATTAATTCAGGAGTTGACCAGGGTTCGTCCGAAAAAAGGAAGAGAAGTAGGCATCACTGATGCTTTTCGCTCTTTGCTCAAAAAAAGACCGGTCTATGCTTGCGAATTTGAGGGAGACTGGTATACTTTTGGTAGTAAAGAAGGTTTCTTGAAAGCTAATATTGCTTTTGGCCTTAAGGATAAAGAAATCGGGCAAAGTTTAAAAAGATTTCTTAAAAAATATATCAAGTAAGAAACAAATAAAAAATATGTTTAGTAAAAGAACAAAAATTTTAATCGGCGCTTTAATCGCTGTTTTTCTAATTAGCGCCGGTTTGGGCTGCAAGTGTACTCCCGAAGATATAGCTGAGAGAATCAAACCGATTAATCTGGTTTATTGGCGGGCTGAAGACGGACAGGATGCTTTTAGTGGAATTATTAATGGGTTCCAGGCCATTTATCCCCACGTTTCTATTACTTATAAACTAATCAGACCGGAGGAATATGAACAGGCCTTGTTGGAAGCCTGGGCTGAAGACCGTGGACCGGATATTTTTTCTGTACCTAATACCTGGTTGAGAAAATATCAAACAAAAATTTTGCCCCTGGGTATCCCGGATACAATAGAATTGGGCCGGCAGATAATGGTTGGTACTATAAAAAAAGAGCCAAAAATTATTCTTGAAAAAAAGAAAACCCCCACTTTACGAGAATTAAGAGAAACTTTTGTTGAAACAGTTCCCCAAGATGTAATTATTGACGGTCTGCTTTACGGATTACCTCTGTCATTAGATGTTCTGGCCCTTTATTATAATCGGGACCTTTTGAATAATGCCGGGATTATCAATCCGCCTGAAACCTGGCAAGAATTTGCTGAAGATGTGCGGCGGCTAACTCTCCAGGATCGTTATGGGAATTTTATTCAGTCGGGAGCTAGTTTTGGCGGAGCCACTAACGTAACCAATCTAACAGATATCCTTTCTTTGTTAATGCTCCAGAATGGTACGCCAATGATTGGTCAGGGCGGACAAGCTATTTTTGATAAATCTTCGGCTGATGATAAAGATTATTATCCCGGACGGGAGGCCTTAAGATTTTATACCGATTTTGCTAATCCCGGTAAAGAGATTTACACATGGAACGAAGAGATGATTAATTCTTTAGATGCTTTTGTTCAAGGAAAAAGCGCTTTCTTCTTTGGTTATTCCAATTATTTATCAGTTATTAAAGAGCAGGCGCCCAAATTGAATTTTGATATTGCTAAAGTGCCGCAGATTAGCGATTCTTTTAAAGAGATAAATTACGCTCGTTACTGGGTGGAAACGATTTCTAAAAAAACAGCCTATCCTAATGAAGCCTGGGCTTTTATTCTTTTTGCTGATGAGGCACAGAATGCCCGAACTTATGTGGAGAGGGTCAAACATCCAACCGCTCATCGCGCTTTGATTGAAGAACAATTAGAAGATTTTGATTTAGCCCCCTTTGTTATGGGAGTGCTGACTGCGCAAACCTGGTATCGTGGAAGAAATTATTCTTTAGTGGAAGAGGCTTTTCAGGAAATGGTTAAGTATGTTGTGACTGGCGGTAAATCTATTCAGGATGCCATTGATTATTGCGCGCAAAGAGTTAACTTAACATATTAAAAACTAAGTAAATTATGAGAAGACATAAAAAAATAATTTTAGTAATTTCAGTTATTTGTCTTTTATTTTTTGGTTTAAGGGGCGTATGGGCGACTGAAGTATTAGGGCCGCCAGAGGCACCGAAGCTTACCTGTAAAGACCAGTGTCCTGAGGGATCGATTTATCGGACTATTGGTAAAAGTGGTGATAAGGAACTTTGCAGTTACTGCGTATTGGTTCGGGAGGAAGATAAGGTCTATGACTGTATGTGTCAGGGATCAAATCTAGTGAAAAATTGTCATGTTGGAAAGTTCGTCAGTCATCCGGTTTGTGCTTGCTGCGGAGATTGTACTTTAACTGATGTTATGCGGGTGGGTGTTAATGTGGCTAATATAATCCTGCGTTATTTAGGGATAATTGCGTTGGTGCTTTTTGTTATTGGTGGTATAATGTGGATAACCTCAGGCGGAGCTCAAGAAAAGGTTCAGCGAGGCAAAGCCATGATTGTGGGAGCAATTGTGGGTATGGTAATAGTTTTGACCGCTTTCTTAATAGTTCAGGCGGTAATGAAATCCCTGGGGGTTAAGGAAGAATATCTTCCCAAGGGGGAAGCTACCTCTCAAACGGAATTATTAGATATTTCTTATTTTTAAAAATAATCTTGTTCCAATGATAAAATATAAAAAGAAAATTGGTTTAATTTTAATTCTCAGCTTATTGGTAGTTGGTTTTTTGCTGTCAGCTAATATTAGTTTAGCGCAATCAGAAAACGAATCAGCGGATGAAGATGAACTGGTCTTGCCCCAACCAATAGAAGGAGACATTCCTACCATAGTTGGTCGTGTTATCAAGTATGTTTTAGGAATGGTCGGGATATTAGCTTTAATAATGTTTATCATAGCCGGGATTGCCTGGATGACTTCAGGCGGAGCTCAAGAAAAAATTAGTAAGGCGAAGAATACTATTCTCTGGACGCTGATTGGTCTAGTGTTTATTTTTCTCAGCTATGCTATTTTAGAATTTGTTCTTAAAGCTTTAATGAATAAATAAAAAAGATATCTACAGAAAGAGTTGAAAGATATCCACAGAAGAAGTTGACAAAATAAATTAATTAGATAAACTCTAAGATATATCCGTATCGAAACCGCAAATTGTCTATTATTTATTAATAGAACGGTTTCGCAAAGGTCGATCATTTTAGAATAAATCGTCCTGA
>CAZMTM010000035.1:4340-6624 GCA_964569175.1 uncultured Gammaproteobacteria bacterium
AAAAAGAACGAAAAATATATAAAAAAAAGTCAATAAAGTTAACACGACTAATCAACAAGTATACAATGAAAAAATATTTACCTATTATCGTTCCCGTATTGTTAGTCGCACTCGTATTAGTTCCGGCAGCAGCTTCAGCCTTGAATTTGGGTAATGAGTATATTCAAAACTTCGGCGAAACAATTGGAGCCGGAGAGGCTGATGTTGGAACCGCGGTTGGTAGAATCATTAACATCGTTCTGAGTATTTTAGGTTTAATTGCTACTGTCTTGATTATTGTTGGTGGTTTTCAATGGATGATGTCAGGTGGGAACGAAGAAAAAATTGGTGAGGCTAAAAAATTGATGATGGCCGGAGTAGTTGGCTTGATTATTGTGGTTTTGGCTTACGCCATTGCTAATTTCTTGATTAGCCGAATACAATCAGTGGCTGATTAGGAGTTTAATAGTAAACCCCGCTTAGGCGGGGTAAATTGAAACTTATATGCAGTATCTCGGCAGAACAAGGCGAGTATATTGTCTTTCGGTGGCAAGTATAATTTTGTTAGCCAGTTTATTAGTACTGGCAAGCCCTTTAGGCATATCCAGAGCTTGGGCTCAAGACCCCTTAGAAGGATTAGAACAAGTAGGCGAGCAAGCAGGCCTGAAAGGCGAAACAACAGATTTATATATTCTGATTGGCCGAATTGTTAATATTGTTTTCAGCTTGCTGGGTATAATTCTAGTAATTCTATTAATCATCGGCGGTACAATGTGGATGACTTCTCATGGTAGCGAAGAACAGCTGAAGCGGGCCAAGACAATGATTAAAGATGCCCTGATCGGGATAATAATTATAGTTATATCTTATGCGCTAGCCCGTTTTGTAGTCGGAGCGTTAGCCGAGGCATTTAAGTAAATTCATTCTTCCAACAAAGTAGTTCAGATATATTAAATTGCGCCTTACATTTTTGTAGGGCGCAATTTTAATTTAATAATTTCTTTTAAATAGTTAAAAGCGGTTGGAATAATTTTTATTTTTGATTTACCTTTTCTCTCCTGCCAATTAACCGGGATTTCCTTAATTAAGAAGTTGGCATAATGACCCAGTACCAATAGTTCAGTATCAAAAAAGAGCTGATTATTTTTTATTTTAGGAATGACTTTTCGCACCACCTTTTGCGAAACTGCCTTAAAACCACACTGGGCATCAGTTAGATTGAGGTGGAAAAATAGTTTAAGAATAAGGTTGTAGCTCCGTGAGAGTAGCGAGCGCCAGGCCGGTCGTTTTAATTGACTTTCTTCTTGATACCGTGAGCCAATAGCTATTCCGTAATTTTTTTGTCCAATAGCTTTAATTAAGGGAGGAATAAATTTAAGTTCAGTTGATAAATCAGCATCCATGAAAATATTAATTCGAGCCGTATAGTCCTGCCAGGCTTTTTTAATTGCTTTACCTTTACCGGGACGGGTTAAATGAAAATATTTTAGATTAGGGTGGATTTGTTTTTTTTGCTGGACAATTTCTAAGGTTTTATCAAATGAACCATTGTCGGCTATAACTACCATCCATTGATATGCAGTTAGGTTTTTCTGGCAGAAATTAAAAACGCGGTCAATGTTCTGACCAATAATCTTCTCTTCGTTATAGGTGGGGAGGACTAATAAGATATCCATAATATCAGAATTGAGTATTTAGTATACTTGATTTTAGATACTAAATACTAGATACTCGTTTTATAAATACTAACCTTACCTTTTTTAAAAACTTCTTCCAGATATTGTTTTTCCTGCGGTTGTAAAATATTCTCTCCCTTTATACTCTCAGTTTCGGTGAAAAACATATCTCCTTTATAAAAAAAGACATAATCTATTTTATTTTTTTTCAAAAAATCCTGTTTGTCTTTATCATTATTATTTGTGGTAAAGAACCAGAAAACCTCATGTTTTTTTCTAAGGAAATAGGCGGTTTCTACTCCGTGACCGGCATAAACCCGACGAACAGTAAAGGCCGGTATTAAATTAGCCGTATGAATATCAATTGGACTTAGAATTATAGCTTTTTCCGGAGAATTTTTATTTAAATATTCCATGCCCTTAATTATTTCTTCAGGAATGGAAAAGTAAGGATGTTTAGCAAAGAGAATGTCCCGGGTTAGGATATAGATATTGGAAAGAGTGAAGAATAGCAAAAAGACAATTATCCATAAGAATTTATTTTTAACCAGCGCTAATTTGAAACCAGAAATTCTTTTTTTAACCTCTTGATAAAGAAAGAATATACCAGAGGTAGCCAGAAAACAAAT
>CAZMTM010000036.1:0-6601 GCA_964569175.1 uncultured Gammaproteobacteria bacterium
AATTAATCGCTTCTGTCCTTTTGATTTCTATCTTCTCCTCGTAGATTTCTTTTTGTCCGGCTAATTCTTTAAGATATTTTTGTTGTTCCTCAATCTGGGTTTGGATTTTAACCACTTCCTGCGAATAATCAACCTCAGTGGCCAAAATTGGTCTAGCCAGTAATAATAAAATAATCAGCCAGCCAGCCAGGTAAAAAATATTTTTTTTATTATGCAAAATTTTCATTACCTATCTCAATTTACCTACTTTATTTTTGTTTATTTATTCTTTATTTTAGTCAAAACCTGATTAATTCTCTCTAACACTTTTTCTTTTCCTAAAATCTCTGCTACTTCACCCGGTGGCGGCGAAGCTTTTCGACCGGTTAGAGCCACGCGTAATGGCCAAAAAAGTTCACCGGTTCCGATTTTCTTGGCGGCGGTCATTAAAATGTCAGTTATAGTTTTTGCCTTAAATTGTTTTTCTGAGATTCCACTGATTATGGTCTTTGCCTGCTCTAAACTATTTTTTATCTGTTCATTAGTCATTTTTTTCCAACGGAGCAATTCTATATCATATTCTAACTTATCAACAAAGAAAAATTTGGTCAGTTCCCCGACTTCATCTAGCCGCTTGAGTCGTTCTCGTTCCAGAGCAACAATTTTTTTTAATTTTCCTAACTCTATTTTTTCTTTAGTATCTTCAACTATATATTCCTCTTCAAGGAGGTATCCTCCGTAAGCCGGCGGATATTGTTCGTTTTTGAATCTTGGCCTGATTAAGCCACTTTTTATCAAATAAGGAATGCACAGTTTGGTCAATTCGTCTAATTGTATTTTTCTAATATAAACCCCGTTCATCCAATTTAATTTTTCCCGATTAAAGATAGCGCCGGCTTTTTGAATTTTTTCTAAAGAAAATTCTTTTGTTAATTGTTTAAGATTAAAAATCTCCTGTTCGGTGCCCGGATTCCATCCCAGCAAAGATAGAAAATTAAGCAGGGCTTCTGGTAAATATCCTTGAGCCAGATAGTCTTCGGCAGCTACGTCGCCCTGGCGTTTAGATAATTTAGAATGATCGGGATTAAATAAAAGGGGTAAATGAGCAAATTGCGGTACTGGCCAGTCAAAAGCCCGATAAATTAAAATATGCTTTGGCGTGCTTGGCAACCACTCTTCTCCCCTGATAACATGGGTAATACCCATTAAATGGTCATCAATAACATTAGCTAGATGATAAGTCGGCCAATTGTCTGATTTTAATAAAATCTGGTCATCAATGGTTTTTACATCAAATTTAACCTGACCGCGTATTAAATCTTTGAATTTAATACTCCCCTTCTCCGGCACTTTTAGTCTAATAACATAAGGTAACCCTTGCTTGAGTTTATCACCTATCTCTTTTTTACTTAAATTTCGACATCGACCGTCATACATTGGCGGCAATTTTGCTTCTATCTGTTTCTGGCGCATTTTTTTCAATTCTTCAGGCGCACAAAAGCAATAATAGGCATATTCATTATCTACTAATTTCTGAGCCAGACTTTGGTAATTGCCTGCTCTCTGCGATTGGATATATGGACCGTATTTCCCTTTTTGGATTATTTTTTCTGTTCCCTTTATCTCAAAGAGAGAAGGACCTTCGTCCCAACTTAAGCCAACGTTGGTTAAAGTTTTAATCAAATTTTCCGTAGCTCCCTCAACATATCTCTGACGATCAGTATCTTCAATACGCAAAATTAACCGGCCTTTATTTTTCTTAGCAAATAGCCAGTTATAGAGGCAGGTTCTTAGTCCGCCAATATGCAAAAACCCGGTCGGACTTGGGGCAAAACGTACTCTTATCATAATGTTTTTATTATATCATCTCTTGACATTTTGCCAATATCTGCTATACTATTCCCAGTAATCTTAAAAGGGAGGTATTATGAGAACAAGGGTAGGAAGTCAGATATTACTGCTGGTTATTCTGCTATCTCTTTTTATTTTGTGCTTTCTATTCTCTGCCAGATATGGGCAAACTTTTTTTTCTTAACTTTTATTTGCCAAAAAATAACCAGCCAGAGATAAATACGGGATAAATAAAGCAGAATTGTCCAGTAAAATTCTTTTAGATTTTTTGGGTATGAAAAAAATAATTTTAGACCACCAAAAATTTCCTGGAGTAAATTGCGCTCTCCCCCACTCTGTTTTTGTGTATATCCGCCGGTAGAACGAACCTTTTGCTTTAGCCAATCTTGAAAATTATCCGGGTATTTGACATAAACTTTAGCCCGAGGGGCATAGGCAACTTGATAACCTTTGTCTCTTATTATTTGCGTTATTACTGCGTCTTCAGAAAAAACATCCTCTGGAATTTGTTTGACCAGTCCTCTGCGGACAGCGTAAAGATAACCAGAACAAGGAAACACTTTCTTTTTCAACCTGAGCTGGTGGGCCGCATTAGTTAAAAAATGTGACCAGAAACCAAATGAATTATTTCGCGAGTTAGTTGAAACTGGCTGACCGCTGATTGCCCCGACCCGGCTATCTTTAAATGGGGTAAGCAAATATTTTAGACTTTCTTTTTCTGTCCAGACATCACCATCAGTTAACACCAGTATCTCGCCCTGAGCCTGCTTAAAAGCTAGATTAAGAGCGGCCGGTTTGCCTCTACCTTCATCTTTTAAATATTTAATTATTGGATATTTCTCTGAAAATTCTTTGATTATTCTTTCTGTATCTTTGTCTGGTCCGACTACTAAAATTTCGTAATCTTCTTTCAAATCCTGATCCAAAAAAGCCTGAATTGCCTTTGGCAGGCTTTTTTTTTCTTTATAGGTAGTAATAATTATAGAAACCATCTTATTATATCAATTCTTTTGCGCTTTCTTCTACTTTTTTCCCATCTACTTCAACGCCTGTTCTTTTTAACTCAACCATTTTTTCGCCCAGAACTTTATAAAACTCTTTACCGCTAGCCACTTTGTTAGCTATTTCTTCAGCAATTAAACTGATATATTCTTTCTGGAGTTTCTCTGGCAACCCCCCTTGTTCCCTATTTAACATTTCCAGCGCCTTATTTAAGAGGACTTGTCGGTCAACCTCAATTTTATATTTATCTTCCAAGCCCGAGATAATTCGAGGAATTCTCCCCTCCAGATGGGAAGTGATTTTTAAACCCTCTTCTGAAATAATCTGTTTTATTTTTCGTGCTCCATCAACAACAGCTTCTTCTAATATGTTTTCTGGCTTTCCTTGTTCATATGCTCGTTTATCTCTAAATTTAGTCATAGATTTAAATTAAATGATTTACTTATAATAATTTACTTATATATAACAATTTATAATGGTTCTAGGTAGAAAGATTTTAAGATAGTATGTTTTGGCCCTGTTGGTAACAAGTCGCTTTTCATTAAGTCAATTGATTTAACTTCAAACTTTAAGTCCCGAATCTCTAATTTATTTAATTGAATTCTGGTTGGCTGCTTGACTCGGCCGATGGTGATATGGGCCCGCCAGGGACGCGTATCTATATCAATACCGATTTTTTTTAGATCTCGGCCAAGTTGACTCTGTAGATTAATGAGATTATTACCACCTAATTCACGACAGCTGATAAAGAGTACCCGCGGTCTGGTCGGGTTAGGGAAACAATCAAGTTTATCAATCTCTAGATAAAACGATAATTTATTCTGGACAGAATTAGCCAAAACTTTTTCAACTTGCGCTAATTTTCTTTCGTCTAAACTGCCTAAAAAATGTAAAGTTAAATGTAATATTTTCGGGTGAACCCATCTCATTAAAACCCGGGCATTTTTTCTTTTTAATTCTGAAAGTACTGGTGCTAATTTTTCTTTGATTTTCGGAGACAAATTGACAGCAATAAAACTACGGATTTCCATAATGGATTTATTATAACAAATTAGGGGAACTTGTCAAAAAACCTTCTATTTATTGAAAATTTTTGAAAATTTGGATAAAAGCAAAAGTCCCGACATTTGCCGGGACTGTGTCATGCGAAATAAAGTTACTTTGTTTTAGTGGGTTTGGGGTTTGTCAAATGAACATCAAGTCGCTTCCCCTTCGGAGTCATCAGAGAAATTACTTTTCTCAGGGGTACGATATTCGCGCCTTTCTTTCCGATGACGCGACCGGCATCCTCGTCAGCCGTTGTAATCTCAACGATGAAATTCTTTGTGCTCTCTATGAGGCTCACCCTGATGTCTTCGGGGTGCTTGACTGGCCATCTCTGAAGAGTTGCCTTTACCAGATCACCGACGGTCACCTTACCCATCATCTCGATTATAGCATCCTTCGCTATCACTTTCTTAGGCATGATCCCTCCTTTGGTTAAAAGTTGTAATACTGTAGAACTTACTATGTTAAATATTATAGCAGATTCTAAAAATTTGTCAAGAGGACAACTATTTGATAAAATAAGATATATGAAAGAAGCTATCCTCTACAAAAAAATGCCGAACAATAAGGTGCAATGTAATGTTTGTGCTCATCGTTGTCTTATTTCTTCTAATAAACGCGGTATTTGCGGAGTTAGAGAGAACCAAAAGGGTAAATTATACAGTTTGGTTTACGGTAAAGCCATTGCCGTCCACATTGACCCGATAGAGAAAAAACCTTTTTTTCATTTTTTACCCGGCACTCATTCTCTTTCTATCGCCACGGTTGGTTGTAATATGCGTTGTTTACATTGCCAGAACTGGGACATTTCACAGGGACCAAAAGAAACCGGCCAGATTTTGGGAGAAGATTTATCCCCCAAACAAATTGTTAATCAGGCGTTAGAATTCAATATCCCCAGTATTTCTTATACCTATACCGAGCCAACAATTTTTATTGAATATGCTTTAAAAATAATGAAATTAGCTAAAAAGCAGGGGCTAAAAAATACCTGGGTTACCAACGGTTATATGACTGAAGAAGCGTTAAAAACCGTAGCTCCTTATTTAGACGCAGCCAACGTTGATTTAAAGTTTTTTGACAACCAGATTCACCAGCAGGTTTGCGGAGCAAAGTTACAGCCGATTCTTGATTCCCTTAAATTAATGAAAAAATTAAAAATCTGGTTGGAAATAACCACCCTGGTTATTCCTGGTTATACAGATAAAGGTAATCAATTTACCAAAATTGCCAAATTTATCAAAAACGAATTAGGCGCAGAAACCCCCTGGCATATTTCCCGCTTTTATCCGTGCTACAAGATGCAGGAAGTACCCCCCACTCCACCAGAACTTATTCATCAAGCCGCCAAAATTGGTAAAGGAATAGGATTAAAGTATGTTTATACCGGCAATTTGCCGGGCGACCAGGGTGAGAATACCTATTGTCCAAAATGCGGGGCCTTGATTATTGAACGAACTGGCTACAAAATCAAAAAATTTATTAAAGACGGTGAGTGTTCCCAGTGTGGGGGAAAGTTAGATTTTGTCTGGCCGACAAATTAGAATAAACTTAATTAGAAATTTTGAAAAAACTCAAAGTAATTTAAAAAGCATCCCGAGATTGAGGACGCTTTTTTATTTTTTTTATTTTTTATTTTTTACGCTCTTTTTTCTCTAAATATTTGCCACAAAGTTTTACCAGCAATTATTACCCAAAAACTATTTAGTGCCACTATTGGCCAGGACCGATTAAAACAGTTTATTATCAGACAAATAGCGGCTACCAGATTAAGTATTTGATAAAGCCTGCTTACGGGCTTTATTCTCTTGTTAGAAACAAGGAAATAAGCCGTTAGTAAAAGCAGCATGCCAATCCAACCAATTATATCTATTATATAGAACATTTTTTTGTTCCTCCTTATTAAGCGTATTATTTGATAAAATTATACTTGTTCTTGAGACTTTGTCAAGCTTAATTTTATCCACAGAATTAGCACTCGCAGGGCTTGACTGCTAATTATAATCTGATATAATTCAAGCATGAACAATTTTACTATTAAAGCTCAGGAAGCTGTTCAGGGCGCCCATGCTATCGCCATGGAAAACGACCAGCAGCAAGTGGATACCCCTCATTTATTACTGGCTTTAGTCGGCCAGGAAGAAGGGGTTATTCCGGCTGTTTTAAAGAAACTAGAAGTGAACACAGATAAATTAACGAGTAAACTGGCCAATTTGATTAAGCGAATACCGCAGACTAAAATAGGACCAAGTGGAGGCCTGGCTTCAATTTACATTACTCCCCTGCTCCAGAGAACCATTCTTCAGGCAACTAAAGAGGCCCGTCGCCTCAAAGATGAATATATTAGTACCGAACATTTATTCTTGGCCCTTTTACAGGTTCCCTCAGTGGCTAAGGATATTCTAAAAGAATTTAATCTTGACTATGGCAAAATACTTAAAGTCTTGGCCGATGTTAGGGGCAGTGAGAGGGTTACCGGACCAGATCCGGAAAGTAAATATCAGGCCCTGGAAAAATATACTATTAATCTAACTGAAATGGCCCGTCAAGAAAAACTTGACCCGATTATTGGTCGGGATGATGAAATCCGACGGGTTATTCAGGTACTTAGTCGTCGGACCAAAAACAATCCGGTTTTGATTGGCGAGGCCGGTGTGGGTAAAACAGCTATTGTTGAAGGTCTGGCTCAGGGAATCACCTCTGGCGATGTACCTGAATCTCT
>CAZMTM010000037.1:0-6598 GCA_964569175.1 uncultured Gammaproteobacteria bacterium
AATACCGGCTAAATGTTCAAATAAATATTCACCCAACAGACCAGCGTGCCAGCTGGTACCGCATGCCATAAAAACTACTCTTTTAACTTTGGTTAAATAATCTACCCAGTCCTCTATGCCTCCTAATTGAATTCTACCTTCTTTTATTAAAACTCGACCCCGGCTGGCATTTCTGATTGTTTCCGGCTGTTCAAAAATTTCTTTTAACATAAAGTGTGAGAAGCCTCCTTTTTCAATCTCTTCTAAATCCCATTTAATATCCTGCGTTTTTTTCTTGACTTCTGAATTGTCCAGTGTAGTAATTTTCATACCATCCCGGGTCAGAACGGCTATCTCGCCATCATCTAAATAAATAACTCTTTTGGTGTGTTCAATAACCGCAGCCGGGTCAGAAGCAACAATATATTCATCATCTCCGCAAATACCTAATACTAAAGGGCTGCCCTTACGAGCGCCGATTAATTTATCCGGTTCTTTCTTAGATATAATAGCCAGGCCGTAAGTCCCTTCAATTAAACTTAAGGCCTTCTGAACAGCCACCAGTAAATCATCTTTATAATACTCCTCAATCAAATGAGGAAAAACTTCCGTATCAGTTTCTGATTGAAATTTATGGCCGCGCTTTTCAAGCCATTCTCTAAGAACCCGGTAATTCTCAACAATTCCGTTATGAACCACGAATATTTCTTTTTTACAATCAAAATGGGGATGGGCGTTGACTTCATTGGGTTCTCCATGTGTTGCCCAACGGGTTTGAGCGATAACTAAATTACTCTCCAACGGATTAGCTATAAGTTTATTTTCTAAAGAAGCAACCCGACCCTTAATTTTCTGGGAAATAATATTTTTATCTACTAACATTGCTAAGCCGGCCGAGTCGTAACCTCGATATTCCAATCTCTTAAGACCATCCAGTCCAATAGATATTCCATTTTTAGGGCCAATATAGGCCACAATTCCACACATAAGATATTTTATTTTTTAAATTTTAAATAAGATTCAATTATTTCATCCAATTCCCCATCTAAAATAGCTTTAACGTCGCTGGTTTCATATCCAGTCCTTAAATCCTTAACCATCTTATAAGGATGGAGAACGTAAGAACGAATTTGATTGCCCCAGGAAGCCGATTTAAATTCACCACGCAACCGAGCTTTTTCTTCTTCTTGCTCGGCCTGAGCATAACGATGAAGTTTACTCCGTAAAATTTTGAGAGCTCTCTCTTTGTTCTGGTGCTGGGACCTTTCCGACTGACAGCTGACAGTTATCTTAGTCGGCAGATGAACAATTCGTACGGCTGATTCGGTCTTTTGAACAAATTGACCGCCGTGACCGGAAGCCAAAAATGTATCAATCCGTAAATCATCCGGCTTAATCTCAATGTTCACTTCTTCCATCTCCGGTAAAACATCAACTAAAGCAAAAGAAGTGTGGCGAAGTTTTTCCGCGTCAAAGGGAGAAATACGCACCAGACGATGAACTCCGGCCTCACCCTTCAAAAAACCGTAGGCAAACCCACCTTCAATTTCTATGGTCACACTTTTAACTCCAGCCTCTGTTCCGCGCGACTGGTCAATAATTCGCGTCTGCCAGCCTTTTTGCTCGGCAAACCTTAAATACATCCGTAAAAGCATTTCCGTCCAATCCTGAGCGTCAACTCCGCCGGCTCCGGCAAAAATTGACAAAATAGCGTCCTCTTTGTCGTATTTTCCGGCCAGAAAAGTCAATTTTTCCAAACTATTCAAATCTTTTTCAATATCCTTAAATTGCCCCTCAATCTCTTTTCTTAAATTAACAGATTTATCTATCTTATCCAATTCAGCTATTTCTAAAAGAGTGTCAATTGATTTCTCAATCTTTTCCCATTTCTCTACCCCTTCTTTTAACCGACCAAATTGTCGAGATTTCTTTTCCGCTTGAACCCTGTTCTGCCAAAAATCAGGTTCAGCCATTTCAAACTCTAATTGCTTAATTTTTTGTTTCTTTTTAGCAATGTCAAAGAAACTCTCGCACTTTGGCGAGCCTCTTTTTAAAATTTTTCAGTTCAGAAACCAATTCCTGCATGTCCATATTATTTATAATAATAATACTTTTTGAAAATTACGGCAAGATGAAAAAAATGACCCGCTGTATCAGCGGGTCATTGATTATAAAGGGTACCGTTATAATTACACTGCTAATTAGCAGTGTAATTTACTATCTAATATAATACAAATTTAAAAATCTGTCAAATGTAATAAGGGATCCTTTTTGAGGACCCCTTACTTTTATTAAATTATTTATTTATCAAACCAAACTACCCTTCATATTCCTCTAATACCACTTTAACGGTTTTTTCTTCTCCTTTGTGTAAAATTTTTAATTCCATCTCGTCACCTGGTTTGTATTTTTGAATTTCTTTGGCCAGAGAACGTTTTTCAGTAATTCTCACTTCATCAACTTCCAAAATAATATCATTTTCCTCTAAATCTGCTTTGTCTGCCGGGCTGCCAGGGATAATGGCTAAATCGCCCGGCTGGCTGCCTCGGACAATTAAAGCGCCATAATCAATTGACAGATTATTTTTCTTAGCAATTTCCTTATTGATTAAAATATATCTTACCCCCAAAAATGGTCTGATTATTTTGCCATATTTTTTAACGCTCTCAATAGCATACTTGGCTTGATTAATTGGAATAGCAAATCCGATCAACTGACCCTGGCTGCTAATGGCGGTATTAATGCCAATTACTTCGCCTCTAGCGTTAATCAGGGGTCCGCCAGAATTGCCAAAGTTAATGGCCGCATCAGTCTGGATAACATTTTCCAATACTTCTGATCGACCAGAAGTATCACCAGCTACTACCCGCCGACCAACCCCGCTGATTACTCCCTTAGTAACCGTATTTCTGTATTCACCTAAAGCATTGCCAATAGCAATAACCGTTTGGCCCATTTGAAGCTCATCTGAATCGCCCAATTCAACTTCCGGTAAATCAACAGCTTCAACTTTTATTATCGCAATATCATTAAATGGGTCACTAGCTAAAACCTGGGCCTTATATTCATCTCCATTATTAGTAACTACCATATATTCAGACCCTTCGTCACTAACCACATGTTTATTGGTCAAAATTAGACCGTCCTGAGAGGAAATTAGAAAACCGGTTCCGCCGCCCACCTGCTGTTTTTCTTTTTCCTCTTGGGGCTCCTGAGATTCAGGTGCGCTTTGTTCCGGGAAAAATTCTTTAAAAAATGGGTCATCAAAAAAATCAGGAGATATTTGTTTGGGCGTACCATAATATTGGGTCACGTATTTACTGACCACAATACTGACTACCGAGGGGCTGACTTTTTCTACCGCCGCTACAATATTGGTTTCTTCTTTACTGCCGATAATTAGACCACCTGCTTTATCGTCCGTTTCTTTATCAGCTCCGCTTTCTTGAGATAAAATATGAGGGATGGCGGACTGCGAATAAGAAACAAATTCACTGAAAACATAGGTACTGGCATAAAATCCGGCAATTGCTCCAGCAACAGCACCTACTGAAAGACTAACTACCATCATGACAATAATCGGCCTGACAGTAAAAATAAGAAATTTTTTAGAAATAAATTTCATAAACTTTAATAAATTAACCTATCTATATTATAAACTTTTTTCTGAAAGACTGTCAACATATTATTAATAATAGCTTATCTATGGTGATAAAAAAAGAAGCTGTTAATTAACAGCTTCTTTGAACTATCTTAAATCATCTTGTCTATGCTTTTCTGCTTAAGAAAATAATGTTGATCCAGATTACGACCTAGAACAATAAGCAGATGGGCATATTGAGCCGGACTCATTTTTTTAACAATTTTTCCAGCCAACCAATACACTTCACGATGCGGCATATCTATATCCAGGGCATGGAGACATTCGTGAATGAGCGTATTAAAGAATGAGTTTGGATAACGGTTATTTATCCTTATCTTACCTTTACCATGATAAGCACTCGGAACATAATCACCAGCCCTATCTCTCATCCTCTCAAAAATTAACTGGCATTCGCCGGATTGGAGAAGTCTATATATCTTAGAAAGCCAGTGATAAAACTTTTGTTGGGAAAGACGCATCCGTTTTCTCTTCCTTATCCATTTTACCATCCCCTTTTTGGTCCGTTTCTTCACCTTTTACCTCCTTGTAAATATCTATTTTTATTATAACGCCTTTATCTATATCTGTCAAACCATTATCTGGCCAAAGAAATCTCGTTATCTATACCCGTAATTCTACATTCGGCAAATATTCTTTTATTTCTTGCGCCACCCCTTCAAACCAGTCTTTAGAATAGGGTTTTATTTCTTTCAATTTCTCGTCAAGCGTATTTTCAATTTGAAACTGTTGAAGAACATACCTTTTAGCCCTGCCTATCCCTTTAGCAATCTCTAAAATATCATTTTTATTAACTATTCCCGGAACCACCGTCGTTTTAAATTCATAATCAACTCCAGAATCCATGATTATTTTTATACTTCTTTTAATTTTAACTACATCCACTTTTACGCCAGCTGCTTTTTGGTATTTTGTCGGCTCAAGAATTGTCTTTATGTCCATAGCAATATAGTCAATAAGTTTATTCTTGACCAAATAATCAACAGTTTCTGGATTGGAGCCATTCGTTTCAATCCCAATTTCTAGACCAAGAGTTTTCACTTTCTTTATAAACCTGAGCAAATCTTTAAAAGTCCGATTTTTTTGTAAACCAGGCATTAATGGTTCGCCGCCAGTAATTATCAATCCGTCCAATAAATTTTTATTTTCTTTCAGCTGAGCTAAAATTTCTCTCTCATCAATATCCGGCAATTTCTCCGGAGTAAGAACTAAATCTCTGTTGTGACAATAAGGACATCTAAAATTACAACCGCTAACAAAAACAACCGCGCAAATTTTGCCCGGCCATTCAATTAAAGATTCTTTTTGCAGACCCTTAAAAATCATAGTCAATTTACAATGCTAAATCTTAAATTTTGAATGTTTTTCTCTCGCGAAATTCCTCTTGCTTGCCAAAATTAAATTGTTGCACCGGGCGGAGATACCCGACCACCCGGGAATAGACCTCGCAACGAGCGCCACACTTGGGACAATCAAAATGCTCGCCGCTTAAATAACCATGCTCGAAGCAAATACTAAAAGTCGGCGTGAAAGTAAAATAAGGAAGTTTAAAATTCTCAAATATTCTCTTGATTAATTTTTTAACCATATTTGGGTCAGAAATCTTTTCACCCAGAAAAGCGTGGAAAACGGTACCACCGTTATATTTTGCTTGGCACTCATCCTGAAGTTTTAAGGCGTTAAAAAGTCCGCCATTATAATCAACCGGCAGTTGAGAACTATTAGTATAATAAGGGATATCCCGGCCGGCCGTAATTATATCTGGATAAATCTTTTTATCTTCCCTGGCCAAGCGATAAGAGGTGCCTTCGCCAGGCGTAGCTTCTAAATTATAAATACTTCCAGTTTCTCGCTGATATCTAACTAACCGCTCTCGCATAAAATCTAATATTTTAAGAGCAAATTTTCTGCCTTTTTCAGAAATAATATTTTCTCCCATAAAATTAAGTAAAGCCTCATTCATACCGATTAACCCAATAGTTGAAAAATGATTAGCCCAATAACTACCGCGCATTTTTTTAATATTACGAAGATAAAATTTAGAATAAGGATAAAGATTTTTTTCAATAAACTCTTCCAGGGTTTTTCTTTTTATCTCCAAACTCTCTTTAGCTAAATCCATTAAATGGGCCAACTTATCTAAAAATTCTTTTTCATTTTTAACTAAATAACCAATTCGGGGAAGATTTATCGTTACCACACCTATACTTCCGGTTAAAGGAGCACTACCAAAAAGTCCGCCGCCACGATGATAAAGTTCTTTAGTTGATAGACGAAGTCGGCAACACATACTTCTAATCTCTTCCGGCTTCATATCAGAATTAATAAAATTAGAAAAATATGGAATACCAAATTTAGCTGTCATCTCCCAGATCGGTTTAAAGACCGGATTATCCCAATCAAAATCTTTAGTAATATTGTAAGTTGGGATCGGAAAGGTAAAAACTCGCGATTTGGCATCACCTTCACACATTATCTCAGCAAAAGCCCGATTAAATATATCCATTTCCTTCTGAAAATCACCATAGGTTTCTTTTTGCGGTTGCCCGCCAATAACCACCGGCATCCTAGATAAGGCCTTTGGAGGCTTGAGATCAAAAGTCAGGTTAAAGAATGGCGTCTGGAAACCGACTCGAGTGGGCACATTTGCGTTAAACATGAATTCTTGCATAGCTTGTTTAACCTGTGGATAAGACAATTTATCATAACGAATAAAAGGCGCTAAATAAGTATCGGCTGAAGAAAAAGCAATCGCCCCTGCCGCTTCGCCCTGAAGAGTATAAATAAAATTAACCACCTGGCCGAGGGCTGAACGAAAATGTTTGGCTGGTTTGCAAGAAATTTTTCCCTGAACGCCAGTGAATCCTTCGGTTAATAAATCATAAATATCCCAGCCCACACAGTACGCACCCAAAACTCCCAAATCATGAATGTGCAAATCTCCCCGCTCGGCCGGCC
>CAZMTM010000038.1:0-6431 GCA_964569175.1 uncultured Gammaproteobacteria bacterium
AACCTGGGACCGTCTTTTTTCTCCCCTATCTTTGGCTTTTTTCTCTTCCTCAATAGCTAAGAGACGAGAACGCAGGACAGTCAAAGCCCTTTCCTTGTTTTGCTGTTGACTTCGCTCGTCCTGACAGGAAACAATTAAACTAGTTGGTAGGTGAGTGATTCTAATGGCCGAAGAGGTTTTCTGGACAGATTGGCCGCCGTGACCGGACGCCCTGAAGGTGTCTATTTTTAAATCTTTTGACTCTATTTTTATATCCACTGGTTTGGCTTCGGGTAGGACAGCTACTGAAATGGCTGAAGTATGGATGCGGCCGCTTTTTTCCGTTTCCGGAATTCGCTGGACTCGATGAACACCGCTCTCATTTTTCAGAGATTGGTAAGTTCCCGAACCCCTAATTTCGAATATTACTTCTTTAAAACCACCGAGACTGGTTCGGTGAGACGAAATTAGATGTACGGCCCATTTTTTTTGTTCGGCAAAACGGGAGTACATTCTGAATAAATCGGCGGCGAAAAGCGTAGCTTCATCACCACCAGTTCCGGCCCTGATTTCCATAATCACGTTTTTCTTTTCTATCTCACTGGTTGGCTTTGTTTTGTTCTTGATTTCTTTTTCTAAGGCTCGTTTTTTCCCTTGTAAATTTTTTATTTCCACCTTGGCCATATCAATCATATCAGGATTGGATTCCTGATTGAGCAGCCTTTCGGTTTCAAATATTCTTTTATTTATTTCTTGTAGTTGGTTAAAATTTCTGGATAATCTTTTTAATTGATTATATTTTTGCGAAACTTCTTTCAGTTTTTTAGGATAACTATAAACATCGGGATCCTGGAGTTGATCCTCTAATGCTTTTAACTGTTCTTTTAATTGGTCGAGCTTATTTTCCATGTTTAGCTAAATTATCAGAAATCGGCTTCGCGATAGATTGTCTAAAAATTAAGTTGCTAAAACAAAAATTTTAGCAACTATTTTAGAGAAAATTATTTATTTGCCGGTATCCAGTTTTTTGAGCTTAGCGTCAATCTTAATTTTAGTCTCAGGCCTAGTTGTACTTTTTTCAGTTTTAGTTTCTGGTTTAATTTTACTTTTAGTTTGTGTTTTGATTTGTTCGGTTTTTTTGATTTCTTTAGATTTGGCCATTATTTTTTTAAATCTTTCCAACCGGCCGGCCGTATCAATCAATTTTTGTTTTCCGGTATAAAAAGGATGACAATTAGAACAAATCTCAACATGTATTTCTGGAATAGTTGAGCCAGTCTCAAAAGTAGCGCCGCAAGCACAAATAACTTTTGCTTTGGGATAATATTTGGGGTGAATATCTTTTCTAGCCATAATTATCTAATTTACTAATTTATAATTTACCAATTTATTATAACTAAATATACCATAGATTAAATTTTTGGCAAGGGTATACATAAGACCTTGTCTTCTTTTCTTTTTATGCTACTATGTTATAATAAATCTGTTCTAATAAATCAAAAATTAAATTGTTTAAGTATATATCTATGGTAAAATTTCCATCTGTAATAGAGTTGGCCAAAGCAGGCGTTCATTTAGGTCACAAGGGGGCCAAGTTGGCGCCGAAAATGGAGCCATATATTTATGGAGCCAAAAATACGGTTGACCTTATTGATTTAGATAAAACCCTGGATAAACTTCAGGCAGCTCTTAAGTTTATCACTGAAGTCGTTAGTCAGGGAAAAGTAGTTCTATTTTTAGGCACCAAACCGCCAGCCAAGGATATTATTAAAAAATATGCCCAAAAAGTAAATATGCCCTTTGCGGCTGAGCGTTGGCTGGCCGGTACATTGACCAATTTTTCTACCATTTCCAAATTGATTAAAAAATTAAAAAAAATGGAAGAAGAAAAGAAAGCCGAGGGATGGGCAAAATATACCAAAAAAGAGCAGCTTGGATTAGAAAGAGAACTGACCCGCCTGGGGATCATGGCCGGGGGCATAAAGGCACTGACCAAAAAACCAGATATTCTTTATATCGTTGATATTAAGAAAGAAAAAACTGCTTTACGAGAGACAATAAGATGTAAAATTCCCGTGGTAGCCATGATTGATACTAATGCTAATCCAGAGATGGTTAATTGGCCAATTCCGGCCAATGATGACGCTATAAAGTCAATTGAGTTGATTACTCGTTTGGTAGCCGAAGCAATTGAAGAGGGACAAAAAAAACAGGGCAAGGAAGAAATTAAAGAGAAAAAGGAAAAAACAGAAAAAAAAGAAAAAAATAAGGGAAAACAATAAAAATAAAATATTATGGATTCAAAAATTATTAAACAATTACGCCAGCTCACCGGCGCAGGAATTGTTGAATGCCAGAAGGTTCTTAAAGAAGCTAAGGGGGATTTAGATAAAGCAGTCGAGATTTTGAGAAAAAAGGGTCAGAAGGTGGCGGCGTCTAAACAGATTCGCACTACTAATGAAGGCATTGTTGAGGCCTATATCCATACCAACAAAAAAATTGGCGTTTTAGTTGAATTGGTTTGTGAGACCGATTTTGTGGCTCGCAATGAAGAATTTAAACAGTTGGCCCATAACTTGGCTATGCAGGTAGCAGCGGTTAGTCCGCGCTGGGTTAGACCCGAGGATATCCCCGGGGTAGTTTTGAAAAAAGAAAAAGAAATCTATCAAGCTAACCTGCCCAAGGGTAAACCCGAAGAGGTTGCTAAAAAAATAATTGATGGAAAATTAAAAAAATTCTATACAGAGGCCTGTCTTTTAAAACAGCCGTTTATCAAAGATGATAAAATAACCATTGAAGAACTAATTAAAAACAAAATCGCCAAATTAAAAGAGAATATTCAGGTTAAGAGATTTATTCGTTTCTCATTATGAGCATTGTAGTTTTCGTTCAAGTAGTTTCATGGGAAGAGCCGTACGAATTAACTCAAACGCGCGGCGGCCATTTGATTGAAGCCGGTCGGTTTCAACCTGGCGACCGGGTTGTTATAAAAACAGAGATGGGAACCGAGTTGGGCGAGGTAATTAAAATTGAAGAAAAGCCAGACGAAGAAGGGGTTGAAGAAGCGCATTCGGTTGATTCAGGGGAGCAAGAAACAATTGAGGGTGCTAATTTTATTCTTAGAAAGGCCAGTTCGGTTGATTTAGATAAATATAAAGAAAAAAACAAAACAAAAAAAGAAGTAATTAAAAAATGCGAGGAGTTGGTGAAGAAAAGAAAACTGGCGATGAAAATTATTGATGTTTTGTTTTCATTTGACGGCGGCCGAATTATTTTTGCTTTTACGGCTCCGGGCAGAATTGACTTCCGTGATTTAGTTAAGGAACTAGCCCAGAAATTTCATAAATCTATTAGAATGTATCAGGTCGGCGTGCGGCAGGAAACTGGTTTGTTCGGAGATATCGGGCCCTGCGGCCGACCGCTTTGCTGTCAGAAATTTTTAAAAAAATTGGGTAGTGTAACCACCGATTTAATTTTTGACCAACAACTTGCTCATCGTGGGCCGGAGCGCCTTTCAGGGGTTTGCGGTCGGCTCAAATGTTGTCTGGCTTTTGAAGAGGAAGCATACAAGGAATTGGCTAAAAAATTACCGGCAATTGGCAGTAAGGTTAAAACTACCAAAGGCGAAGGACGGGTGGTTGATTGGCATATTTTGAAACAAAGCGTAATGGTTGAAATAGAGGGAACAAGAATAGAGGTACCTCTGGCTGATATTAAACAGCAATTTAAAATTAGTTTGAAATAAATTTAAAGTAAATTTAGAATTTTAAATCTTGTGAAAAATAAATTATTCACTTTATTAATTTTTCTCTTGGTGGTGGTCGGTTTGTCCGGTTGTATTAAACAAACAGAGAAAAAGGAAATTATACCCATGGAAATTTTATCCAGGAAAAAAGTAGTCATAATTATTGCCAAACAAGGCTTTCAGGATATTGAATATCATGATACCAAAAACGCCTTGGAGGCAGATGGGATAGAAATTACCACTGCCAGTTCATCGGCTGGTCAGGCTACTGACAAGTTGGGTCGAAAGGTGGCAGTAGACAAAACACTTCAGGAACTCAAAATTGAGGATTTTGACGCTGTTGTTTTCATCGGCGGTTCGGGAGCGCTGGAATATATAGAGAGCGCTTTAGCTCATCAGTTGGCCCATAAAGCCGTAGAAAAGGAAAAAATTCTTGGCGCTATTTGCATTGCTCCGACAATTCTGGCTAAAGCCGGCGTATTAGAAGGAAAGAAGGCAACGGTTTGGTCTGACCCGATGACCCAGGCACCAATCCAGGTTTTACAAGATGGTGGAGCAGAATATGTAGACCAGGCCGTGGTAGTTGACGACAAAATTGTTACTGCCAACGGTCCGTCGGCTGCTTCAGAATTTGGTCAAAAAATTGTTGAAATGCTGGGTCAATAATAAGCCGTCCTTAAGATAAAATTTAAGATTAAATGTCAGACGACAATTGATTGGAATTTAATTTTTGATTAATAATTTTTAACTAATAAAACTTATGTCTATTAAAGTAGCTATTAACGGTTTCGGAAGGATAGGCCGGCCAACTTTTCGAATTGCTCTTAACTCTAAAAATTTAGAAGTCGTAGCCATTAATGATTTAACCGACAATAAAACCCTGGCTCATCTTTTAAAATATGATTCGCTTTACGGTAAGTTTGACCGGGAGGTTAGTTATGATGAGCAAAATATTGTTGTCGACGGCAAGAAATTCCGTGTTTATTCCGAAAAAGACCCGGCTAATTTACCATGGAAAGAGTTAGGGGTGGATGTTGTTTTAGAATGCACTGGATATTTCACCACCCGGGAGGGAGCAGAGAAACACTTACAAGCAGGGGCAAAGAGAGTACTTCTCTCTGCGCCGCCCAAAAGCCCTGATATTCCGACTTTTGTTCTCGGGGTTAATGAAAAAAAGTTTAACATTGCAAAAGATTTAATTGTTTCTAATGGTTCTTGCACTACTAATTGTTTTGCGCCAGTAGTTAAGGTTTTGAATGATACTTTTGGAATAAAAAAAGGACTGATGACAACCATTCATTCTTATACCAATGACCAACGTTTACTTGATTTACCGCATCGTGATTTGCGTCGGGCTCGTGCCGCGGCCCAAAATATGATTCCTACCACTACCGGGTCAGCTAAGTCGGTAATTGCTGTTTTACCAGAGATGGAAGGGAAATTAGATGCTTTAGCTATCAGGGTTCCCACTCCTGTTGTTTCGGTAATTGATTTTGTGGTTCAGGTTTCAAAAGCAACTAATGTTGAAGAGGTTAATAATGCCTTTCAAAAAGAAGCACAAGGATCCCTGAAAGAAATTTTAGGAGTAACAAACGAGCCTTTAGTTTCTTCTGATTTTAGGGGAGATCCTCGGTCAGTTATTGTTGATTTAGCCTCAACCAAAGTAATTGATGATATGATTAAGATAATCGGCTGGTATGACAATGAGTGGGCTTATGCCTGTCGATACGTGGAAATGGCTGAATATATAGGCAAGAAACTTAGTTAATATCCAATGGCTGATAATAAACGAAATTCTAAAAATTCGAATATGAAAAAAATTGGTGAACTTCCTCAAATCGAAAAGACGAGGGAGGATATTAAAGAAAAAAAAGAAGAAATTAGCAAGAAGGAGCTTGCAAAAAAATCAAAATCAATTTTGAATAAATTTTCTAGTCCGGCCCTCCGTCGGGTCTTTCTTTCTGCTTTATTTTTATTTGGCATGGGAATGACGGAACAATTGGGTCGCATGTCCACACTACGTCAGGCTCTGGCGCCTGACCAGACCAGGGTGCCGGAAAATATTAGCGCCCGGAAAAATTTTGAGCGAGTTAAATCTCAGTGCGTTCTTTTAGTAGGTTTAAATGAAAATTTAAAAAAAGAAATTGGAGAAGAAAGTATAGAGAAATTAATCAAGGCGATTAATGAAATGAAATTTAATCAGATTGACACTTTATTGTCTGAGATTAGCGGTGTGCCAATTGATAGTTTAGAAAGAGAGAAGACAGCTTTAATTTATTTAATTTCGGACGCGGAAAGAAAAAACCCTGCTCAAATTTCTAAACAGTTTAAGGGAGATAAAATAGAGAGTAATTTGCTTGGCATGTGTTCTATGAAGGATGAGATATTTTTGATTGTTGAACCTTTTATTAATGATGAGGGTGAGATTGATATAGAAGGATTGCAGGAAACTATTACCCACGAATACTTGCATGTTTTAACCACTGTATTACATTATCATTCCAAAGTTTATAACAAAGAGGTTCAATTGGTTCCCTGGACGGTTGATTATAATATGCCTGACGTTTTTTACGAAGGCGCGACCGAATATATTGCTACCATAGTTAGTGCTCAGCAGGGAATTAAACGGAGCAAGGGTTATGAATTAGGCACCTTAGCCGCCCATTATATCGCCCAGGCAGTAGGCAAAGAAATTTTTGTTCGCGAT
>CAZMTM010000039.1:0-6387 GCA_964569175.1 uncultured Gammaproteobacteria bacterium
TGTACCTTCTTCAAATCAATCAAAAAAGTTCGCCAGTCGGTCGGCGGACGGCTCAATTCTATCTCAATCCGGCTAATTCTAATTTCCTTCCGTCCCTCGGTTAGACCCGGTGCAGAGATTATAAACTCCAGAAAGTGGTCATTCATATAGTCAAAACCAACCAAAAATTCAGCTGTCTGCTCCTGCCAACCACCTACGACCCCTGGTGATTGATATCGCGAGATAACGTAAACTACATAGTTAAGCGGTGTATTTAGATTCCAGCAGACCACCTTGGCTGAGTCAACCATGGCCTCGGGACAGAATCTGTAATAGAAAGTAACCGTTTTCTGATCAATTGGCACATTATTAACAAATTGATAAATACTGTCAAATCTCTTTTCCTTCTGCCACAAAGTTATCCCCTCCTGACTCATGGCAAACCAATCTAAATTATCAAAAATCTTATTTTCTAAAAGTTTTAATTCAAAATTCCAATCAAGGGGTTCTTTTTTTCTCTTCATTAATCCTAATTGAAAAATAGGCTGGTCCGGGTTCTGGTAAACAATTTTTACTTTAGCTTTAGCAAAGGTGCGTGAAACTTTAATTTTAAAATAAGCCGGCTCAACAAAAATCCGCTGGAAACAAACCCCATCCTCCTTTTCAATGGCTCCAACCCGAACTTCTGGATAAAGATTAGAAATAAACTGAGATTCCTGGCAAAAATCTCTAACTAAAAAAAGCTCACCGCTCACCACCACATTCTTATAAACCAGCCAACCAAAAAGCAATAGCAAACCAATGATTAACAATATTCGGTAAATTCGTAAAATATATTTCATATATCTAAATATGAGTCCGACCTCTTAAAACCTAAATATCAGGAGATCGGATTTCGTTTGGTTGATAAAGCCAGACCATTACCTCGCCTATTTCCTGGTGTTGGCCCAAAATCTCGTCCAGCTGGCTAATAATCTGTTCTCTGCGGTCAAAAAGTATCCAGCGTTCTTCGGTCATAAAATAACATTCTTTAGTTCCGGTAATTTCCAGAGACTTTTCCAGATAACGAATTGAAGGGCCCATATTCATATTACTAAATAGCTGAACCCGCTCCGGCTGACGATATTCGTGATAATAAGGAAATCCACCGGTAACAATCTGCCGGCCAGAAACTCCTTCCAGCGCCAATAAAGGCCAGGTATTAGCTAAAACACAATAATTCTCCTGAACTGGTTCTGACTTAATCTTCTGCCAAACATATTCAGCCGCCTTGAGTTCGTCTCTGGTCACCACCTGAAACTTTGGTCCGGATGCGTAAACGGTAACGCCTATAAGACTGAGCAACAGAACCAGAGTAAAAGCGATTGCACCGCGAGAAAATATAAAACGCGGTGTTCTCTCAATTAACCAATAAATACCCCAGGCTAACGGAACCAAAATAAGGAAGGAGGTAAAAAATATTAATCGTTTACTAAAAATATGATTTCCCCCCATAAAATAAGTGGCTATCATTTGATTGGCTAAAACAATAATCAGCATAAGAGCAAAAAGCCAGCCAATCCTCGGCCGGGTCATCTTTTTGCACCAGAGCAGACCGAGAATCACTAAAAGCCAGATTAAAGGTGTTAAAATCAATGGCCAGGATAAAACCTTGAGAAATTCTGAACGAGAAAGATATTCGCCGACCTGAGCATAAAGCCAATTATCCTGCTCAAAGCAATAGGTACGCGGGAAAATTGCCCTTGAGGTCAAAAGTCTAATTGGAAAATCTTTTAAACCGCTAACAATCTCTGTCTTATTCAATCCTCGTTTAAACCAGGAAAATTGATTGCTGGTGTCTAAAGAGGGAATAAAAATAACTAATAAGGCAAAACAAACAAGCAGTGCCCCAATAATCAGGGCGGTTCTGCCTGTCTGTCGACGAAATAAATTTATTCGAGGAATATTTTTAATCAAAATAGCCAGAAGCAAGAGCTCAATAAAAAGAATCAGATAAAGAATATAATTAAAATACAAAAATAGAATGAGAAAAATAAGGGTCAACAATAATCTCCAGCCAGAAAATAATTTAGTTGGTTCTTTGAAATATCTTAAGAGAAAAATCAAAGCAAAAAGAAACGGCAAAAAAGCAAAAGCCATCGGAACGGTAATACTGCCGTAAATCTGGAACGGGAAAAATAACAGGGGCAAGAAAATCAATAAGTACAAAAATTCTTTTTTCTTTGAGATAAAAGAACCAATTTTTAAAACTAAAAAAGGTAAAAATATAGAAAAAAGCAAAAAACCCAAAATTAAATCAATCTTATAAACATCAACACCTGTTAACCAGGATAAAGCAATAGTCAAGCCCCACATATTGGCGTAGGATGTCTTATTGCCAACCACCAAAACTTCAGGTACCTTAAAGGGTCCCAGTTGTTTATAAGAGACCTCTTCGCCAAAAAGAGCGGGGGTATAAATCTTCCCCTCCATCAACCATTTTTCGGCGCCAATATGGCGCCACTTATCTCCGCCAAAACCAGCCTGATAAGGAATCAATAAATAAGCGTGCAGCAGTAAAGAACTTAAAATTATTATTATTAAAAAGGTTCGCAAACGGCATTTGGAAAAAACCAGTAATCCCAGAATAAAACTAATAAGAAGCCAGCCGTAAAGATAAAGAGGGTGAATTTCATGCCAGGGTGAACGAATGTATTGGCCGGTTCTGGCCTGAAAAAGCAGTGCCAGGGCAAAAGCCATAACCATGAATAATAGATAATAGACAACTCTGGGAATTTTAATAGAATATTTACCTTCCTCCATATTAAGCGCTGAAGTTGGGAGTCGGACTTTCGATTTTTTCTTTGACCATAATGAGATAACTATGGTTAAAAACAAAAGCAAACCCAGCAAATAAATTGGCCCAACCTTATAAAGAACAATCGGAATAGCCATACCAAAAGCAATCAGATAAAGTAAGAAAAAGACTGCCAGGATAAATCTCAATTCTTTTTCAAAACCCCATCTGCCTAAAAGCCGACCCAACCAAGCCGAATTAAACCAGCCATAAAAAAACAAGAACAAGAAATTCAACCAATTGATATGCCAGACTTTAAAATTAAAAAACCAACCTGCAACACAAAGAATGGACAGTAAAGTAAAAACAAAGTATTTATTTTTACCAATCTTATTGTTCATAAATTTCTTCGAACTTTTTAGAAACCACCGGCCAATTATATTTGGTCTCAACCAGCATTCGGCTATTCCGGCCGAATTCTTGCAGCATCTTTTTGTCTTTCAAAAGCAAAACTAATTTTTGCGATAAATCCTCAATATTCCCAATTTCCACTATCATCCCGTTGCCATTAACCAGGGTTCTCGGACCCGGTAAGTTAGAAACAACGATCGGCTTGGCGCAGGCCATGGCTTCAACCAGAACCAGACCAAAGGCCTCCGAGCTAGTAATTGACGGCAAAACGCAAACATCAGCCAGATTATAATACTTTGGCAAGTCTTGATTGGAAACCTTGCCAGCAAAAATCACCCCCTCGCTTATTCCTAAACTTCTGGCCAATTTTTCATACCTTGGTTTTAAATTTCCTTTTCCCACAATTAATAATTTGATATTCAAAGTTTTGAATTCCGGTCTGGCTATTGCTTTAAGTAGAATTTTAATCCCTTTAAAATAATGAGCTCTATCCAATCCACCGACAAACAAAATAATTTTTTCACCCCGATTAAGATTGTGCTTCTCCAATAATTGATTATCTTTGGACTGAGGAGTAAATTTGTCTATATCAGCCCCCATAGGAACCTCAAAAAATTTCTTTTCATTATTAGAGAGGTAACGACCTATTTTTGAATGTCTGGCATAATCCAGAGATGACACCACAATCTTATCCGCCGCCCTAACCAAAAGAGGAACAAAAAATAAACTGTAGAGATTAAAAAAAAGACCGCGCCATCCCCTATCAATCAAATCCATTTGATATTGGATAACCAGCGGTGTTTTTAGTCTGCCAAAAATCTTGGACAGAAGAACCGATTCAGCGCCAATAAACGGCCAATTAAGATGAATAATATTAAAATTTTTCAGGTATTTGGTAATCTGCGGCACAAAAGCGGCATTACCAAATTTAAAAATTGGTTTCAAAAAAATAATCTTAAATTTTTGATTTTCCAATTTTTCTCCCCGGTAATCCGGTGTAAAAACTGTCACCCCATGGCCATGTTTAATCAACTCTCGAACCTGAGAGTAACAGGCATTACCCATGCCGCCGGGATAAGGGGGGAAAGTTGAAGTAAGATGAGCGATTTTCATAGCTTAATATCTATTCCTAAACTAACTTATCCTTTACCAAAAAATTGATTTTCTTAGGCCCTTCCAGATTAAACCAAAAATCGGGTTAACAATATATTTTAATAATGGATGCTCCAGTCCGGCAAAATCAAATTTAGCTTCTAAGTGTTCAGCTAGCTGTCTATCACTAATTTTCCGCGATTTTTGAATTTTTTTTCTTTTCCACAAAGTCCCGGGTAATTGCCAGCAAATACTAAAATAACTTTTAATTTTAAGAGGAAACCAGCCGGTTAATAGGCTGTAGAAGAGAACCCCTAATTCCATAAATAACCAGGTGGGAAAAATTAAAACTAAAGTCTGCAGTTTATAAAACTTGAGCAGGGTTAACAAACGATTCCTTTCTGACCAGTACCAGCGATGAGGTGGAATACCGGCTGTATACTTATGATAAACAATGGCTTCAGGCGCTAAAACCATTTGATATCCTAAAAATCTGGCTCGCAAGCAAATATCTAAATCTTCGTGATACATAAATAAATCTTTGTCCATTAAACCAACCTCTTGTAATACCTTTACGTTAATGAACATAGCGGCTCCAGAAACATAAGTAATTTCTTTGTTTAATTGTTTGACCGTTAAGTCGTTATATTGCTTTTGATAATCTCCAGAATGACCAAAACCAAGAAAGTGAATTCGGTCGCCCGAAGTTTGTATTTGAGATTTTTTTGGCCAGCAAAGTATCAGAGACTGGGTAGCAAAAATCTTATCAGAAGATTGAGCTACTTTGACCAGCTCGGCCAAACAATTTTTATCACAAATTGTATCCTGGTTTAATAAAAAAATATAATCAGGCTTGTTTTTCAACACATTCTCTATCCCCTGATTATTAGCTCGGGCAAATCCCAGGTTTTTTTTATTAGTAATAATCCGGAATCTGGAATCCGGAATCTGCCCACCGGTCGGCGAGGCAGGGAATCTAGATAAAAATTCCTGACTACCATCAGTGGAAGCATTATCAACCACAATAATATCAGTCGGCAACAAGGTTTGCTCTTTTAAACTATTTAAACAATCCGGGAGATAATCCCGGCCGTTATAGCAAACAATAACTACAGCAATTTTAGTACTCATAAAATTTGCTATTAAATAATGGTTTTAATCAGTAATTATTTCCCCCTCAATTTCTTGCTCTATGCCAGCCGCGTTAGCCTCATCAGTATCAATATGAAAGGCCGGGGTAAAGCTCGGGTCAATCCGAACCCTGACTTGATGAAAAGTCAGACTTCGTTCGGACGTCTCTATCTTCACTGAAATATATTTATCATCACCTAAATTATCTAAACTATATTTTTTGGCGGTCTCAGGATCAAGATGAATATGCCTCCAGGCAATAATCATCCCTTCTTTTAAATCTACTTCGCCCTGCGGCCCAATTAATTTACAGCCAGCTGAACCGTCTAAATTGCCTGATTTACGTACTGGCGGATCAACCCCCAACTGACGCGCCTCTGTTTTAGAAACCTCCGCCTGGGTTCTGGGACGCACCGGCCCGAGTATTCTAACATTTTCAATTTTATCTTTTTCTGTCTGAATAATAACTGTTTCCCGAACGGCAAATTGACCCTTCTGCGAAAGGTTTTTTACTTTATTCAATTCGTATCCCGAACCAAAAAGAGTCTCCAGATGTTCCTGAGACAAATGAACGTGTCGGGCAGAAATTTCAACAAGAATTTTCATTAGCTTATTTTTGGGTTTTTAATTTGCTTTAAAGTTAAAAGACCTTTTTGAGCGCCGATTTTGGAAACAACCGAAGAACTATTATTTATCCCCCACTTTAAAGCTTTCTGAATATTATTCGGCTGGTAAAACAGACTGGAGATAAAACCGGAAGCAAAAGAATCGCCGGCGCCGGTGGTATTAAGCACCTTAACCGGTATAGGTTTCTGAAAATAAAACTGCTGACCGTTATAAGCATAGGCGCCCTTTTTGCCCACGGTAATAGCAACAATTTGCGGCCCGAACCGATAAATTTCTTTAAGCAATCGTTTAACTGATAAATCTTTATTTTTTTTGGCCGACAGAACTAATTCTCTGGCTTCATCCTGGTTCAAAATTAAAACATTGATTTT
>CAZMTM010000040.1:0-6376 GCA_964569175.1 uncultured Gammaproteobacteria bacterium
TTGTAACGAACTTTATCTCTTCGTTTATTTTATTACTTATATTCTACTATATTTAAATAATTTTGTCAAATTATAAGGCAGCAAAATTATCTCTTCTTCAAAAATTTTAACATTTTTTCTAATGGCCATGTATTAATTACGTCCCCTTTCTCCAGCCACCCCCGGCGGGCTGTATCCACGCCAAACCGCATGATATCAAGTTCCATGGCATCGTGAGCATCAGATGAAATGGCTATCTTAACTCCTTTATTCTTGGCTAGTCGGGAATTAGCTGCATTCAAATCAAGCCGATTCCAAAAAGCATTAATTTCTAAAATCGTATTGGTTTGCCGGGCTGCTTGGAATAGTTCGGTTAGATTCAACTCATAAGGTTCTCTTTTGTTAATAATCCGACCGGTCGGATGGGCTATAATATCTACGTGAGGATTTTTTATGGCTTTAATAATTCTCTTGGTTATTACTTCTTCGGATTGACAAAAAGAACTATGAACTCCAGCCACCACAATGTCTAATTTTTCCAATATTTTATCCGGCAGATAAAGTTTTCCGTCGGGTAAAATATCTACTTCTATCCCGGTTAAAATTTTAATGCCGCGAATTCTTTTCTTGGCCGCTTTTACTGCTTTGAGTTGAGCCAGAACTCTCTTTGGATTCAAACCATGAACCACCCCCATTGACGAACCGTGGTCGGTAATAGCAATATACTGATAGCCCTTTTCCTTGGCAGCCCGGGCCATCTCCAGAATTGAATGCCGACCGTCTGACCAATTAGTATGCATGTGTAAATCACCGCGGATATCTTTTACGTTAATCAATCTGGGCAACTTTCCTGTTTGGGCGGCTTCAATTTCACCTTCGTCTTCACGAATTTCCGGCGGAATCCAGGGCAAACCAACTGCTTTAAATATTTCTTCTTCTGTTCTTCCACCAATGCGCACCAACCTTTTACCCTTTTTCTTGAAAACACCGTATTCATTAATCCGTAGTCCATTTTCTATGCCCAGGCGGCGGATATGGATATTATGGGCTTTTGAACCAGTAAAATAATGCATGGCAGCGCCAAAACTAACCGGCTTAACCACTCGTAAATCTGCTTCCATTCCCTGGTACAGCACAACTCTGGCCTTAGTTGATCCTTTGGCCTGGACCTGCTTTATCATCGATAGTTTAACAAAAAAATCAATTGTTTTCTTTGGTTTTTTTGATATCAGCAAAATATCCAGATCGCCAATGGTTTCTTTTCTTCTACGAATTGAGCCGCAAATTTCGGCCCGGCTAACATATTCCAGTTCTCTTAATTTCTTAAGTACGTCCTGGGTTAGAAAATAGACCTTACCTAATAAAAAACGCTTACTAAAGTGTTTGTAAAGCTCAATACCGCGTAAAATATTTTGTTCGCTCTTTTCACCCCAACCCTTTTGTTCTAAAAGTTTATGTGACTTAACCAGTTTTTTTAATTCAGGAATGGAATCAACCCCGAATTTTTGATAAAGGAATTTAACTTTTTTTGGCCCCAATCCTTCAAGTTTCATTAATTCGGTTATTTTTCTTGGAACTTTCTTTTTTAACCTCTCAATTTTTTTACTTTTGCCTTTTTCAATTAATTCTTTGATTATTTTAGCAATACCCTCCCCTACCCCGGGAATTTTTTCTAATTCCCCGGCTTTATAGACTTCATTAATATCTTTAGCCATGGCTTCAATAACCTGAGCCACTCGACGGTAAGCATTAATCCTGAACTGATTGGCACCCTTGATCTCTAAAATATCAGCTACCTGATTTAAAATTTGAGCAATTTCAATATTATCCATACTTGTTTAGAATTAATTATTTATAACAGCCAGCTGGCAATACCAAAATAAATGATAATACTTAAAATATCCTGAACAATAGTGGCAAACGGACCGCTGCCCAGAGCTGGATCTGATTTAAATTTGTTTAACAAATAAGGAATAAATAAAGCAAAAAATGCCGATACTATAACAGCTACCAGCATTGAAATGGCCAGAACAAATCCAATATGAGCCGACGCCCAGCCAAACGAAACAATTAGAAAAAGTAATACTGAGCAAGCAACGCCAACCAGACCACAAATAATCAGCTGTCTCAAAAAATAGTTTCTCATAGCCAATTTACGGTGGATGGCTAAATCCCTGATAAAGAGAGTCTGGGCCTGTATACCAACGGCATTACTCATATAAACAATAACCGGAATAAACATAGCCAGAATTAAGTTTTCTTTAAGAGAAGCTTCAAAAAGGCCAATTATCCAGGCAGCTAAAATCCCGCCGGCCAAACCAATTAAAAGCCAGGGGATCCGGTATCTGACTGATCTGATTATCGGTATTTCTAGACAATTGCCCAAACAAAATTCCGGGCGAAAAACGCCGGCTAAGTGATAAATATCCTCGCTGGCCTCTTTATTAAGAATAGCCAGTATCTTATCACTTGGCACAACACCCAACAGAACATTATCCTCGCTAACCACCGGAATAGCTTTTAAATTGTGTTTTAAAGCTAAATAAGCTACTCTTTCCTGATCCATTTTAGGTGCAACCCTGATGGTTACTTTTTTCATAATTCTTCGCACCGATGTATCAGTCGGGTATTTAAAAATCTCTTTAATAGAAAAAACGCCTAATAATTTTTTATTATCATCAATTACATAAACATAATTCATTGTTTCTATCTCTCCGGCCCGGTCAAAAAGCATAGCTCGTACCTCGTCCAGGGTTTCTCCTAGTTTAACCATCGGCACCTTGGCAGTCATCTTCCGGCCGGCCGTATCCTTGGGCCAATGTATTTTATCAACTACATCGTTGATCTTTGACTTCAAATTTTGTATTTTATTCATACCCCTATATTTATACTCCTCATTATCCTATTACCCAATATATTTTATTTTACCACAAAGAAAACGAAAAAGAAAACGAATAAAAAAGAGGGCTGACCAAAAACTAAAAGGCTACCCTCTCCCTTATACTTTAGAAAGATAGAAACAACAAAAGTAGAGATTCTAGTCTATTTGGCTGAGGGTAAAAATACGAACATCTTGGTTCCGCATTTTGGGCAAACACCAGTCATGGCTCTTCGCTTGCCCCCTCTGCCCTTAAGAGTAATCTCCTTGCCATCCTTAATCTCTCTTTTGGTTCTGCATTTTACACAATAACCTTGCATAAGACAAAACTTAATTACTTATTATTTATTATATTACTTTATTTATTATACTGTTTATTATACCTATTCTATTCATTCTGTCTATTATACATATCCCCTTATTTCTTTTCTTTGCCTAATTTACCTACATTTTCTTCTTTACCAACCAAGAACAGAAAGTCGCCTTTTTCAATCTTATCCCCGGCCTGGGGCAAATAGTTTATTTCTTTATCTGCCCTCTGGATACCAATCAAATTTATCTTATACTTCTCTCGTAAACCCAACTCCTCAATAGTTTTACCAACAAATTCTTCAGGTGCCCTTAGCTTTATTGTAGCATAGCCAGCTGAAATGGGGACATAGCTCAAGATATTGGTTGTCAGGACTTCCTGAGCCAAACGCTTGGCTGTTTCCACCGAGGGTAAAACCACCCGGTTAGCACCGACCAATTCCAAAATTTTCTCCTCAATTCCAGAAGCCGTACGCACCCCGCGAGATATAATCCTGGGTACACCCAGTTTTTTTAATAGAGCGGTCACTAAAATAGCTGCATGAAACTGCCGTTCACCAATAGCCACAATAGCCACATCGAATTCACTAACCCCCTGGCTTTTTAGAGCTTCTTCATCAGTGGCATCCAGGGCCACGACTGAAGCTACCTTATCCTTAAAATTATCAACAAGCTTATTGTCTTCATCAATAGCCAGAACTTCGGCCCCTTGCTGATTAAGGGTCTGGGCTACGGTCTGACCACACTGCCCCAGCCCAATAACTACTATTTTATTCATAGATATAATTATAGCACAAATTAGGTACTAAACAAGGCAAATTAAACACAATATCCACAGGGCCATATTTTTCCTTATTAGCCTCAAATTAACCCAGGATGACTCTTTCTTCAGGATAACGATACTTTTCTGACATACTCCGATTAGCTACAAACATAGCAATAATTAATGGTCCTAAACGGCCGAAAAACATGGAGATGATTATAATAATTTTGCCGATTAAGGAAAGATTAAAAGTAATTCCCCGCGAAAGGCCAACCGTACCAAAAGCGGAGACCTCTTCAAAAAGAACGTCCATCAACCCGGCATTTTCGGTCTGGAGTAAAATAAAGGTGGCAAAGCCAATCCATGCCAGAGCTAAAAAGAAAATACAAAATGCCTGCCGGATAACCGTCCGACTCAAAGTTCTTTTAAAAATACGCACTGATTGACCGCCGGTCAACCAGGACTTAATAGTAGCGAATATCACCCCTAAACCGGTTGTCTTAATTCCACCAGCCGTTGAACCCGGGGAAGCCCCCACAAACATAAAGAAAATTAGTAAAAGGGCGCTAAAAGGAGCTAAGCCGCTAATTGGCAGAGTGTTAAACCCGGCTGTTCTGGCGGTGACTGACTGAAAATAGGAGCTAAGCAATTTTTCTTTTAAGGATAGTTGAACCAGCGTTGCGCTGTCTTCGCGGGCAAATAGAAAGACAGTACCAAGTACAACCAATAAAAGACTGATAACCAGGACCAACTTGGTGTGCAATAAAAGGGATTGTCTTTGATGTTTAATCCGCTTTTTAAACCAGCGCAGTACATCAAAAATAACCACAAAACCTAAACCGCCGACAATAATCAGGGTGGTCACTATTAAATTAATCCCGGCTTGATTACGAAAACGCATAAAACTATCGCTGAATAAAGAAAAACCGGCATTGCCAAAAGCAGAAACCGAGTGAAAAACGCTTAAATAAAAGTTATGTAAATTCGGGCCAAAATAAGGGATAAATCGCCAGAAAAGCAAAGCAGCGCCAATTATCTCAATTGAAAAAGTAAAGACCAAAATTCCCAGTACTAGTCGGCCAATTTTACTCAAGGTTTCTAGAGAAAGTGCCTCACCTAAAAAGGCTCCTTCTTTTACGCCTATTCGTCGGCCTAAAATAAAACCAAAAAAAGTGGTGAAAGTCATTATACCTAAAGCCCCTATCTGGACAAGAGTCAGGATAATTAATTGACCAATACGGGAAAAATGAGTGCCAGTATCTTTGACAATTAACCCGGTTACGCAGGTAGCTGAGGTGGCGGTAAAAAGGGCATCAACCAGAGATAAAGGCTGGTCAGCTGGAGTAGCCCGCGGTAACAGGAGAAGTAAAGTACCGATTAAGATAATACCAATAAAAATAAAAGGAATTAACAAAATCGGCCGCAGCAGACTTCCTCTGATAGAATTAATCAGCTGGTTTATCTGACCCAGCGAAAAGAGTAGATAAATTACTAAATAAACCTGAACAGCAAAAACACGAATACCAACTTTGGGAAATTTAGCCAGGAAATCATTCACAAATTGTGAAACAGGGATACAGTAAATCCATACCAACACCAAAAGAAAAAGAATAACCAAAATAAAATAACCCTGATTATCCCGAATAAAAGATAATTTATCTTTAGAAATAAGTAATCGACCAAGAAGAACAAAACTTAGAACGCCAGCCAGGATAAGCTGGAGTTGGTGCAGCATATCATGAAAAGCTGACGAATGGAAACCATATTCTATAATCAAACTAACCACTACCAAAAATAAGCCAACCCCCAGCAGGCACCTTAAAAAAACAGCAATTTTAGGTCTAAGGTTAATCATACTCCAAAAGTTTTAATAATTCCTGCGCTTGCAAATCAAAATCCTGACGATATAAATCATTTATTGGCTCTACCTTATCAAATTTTTGTAAAAGCGGGTTAATGGCCGTACCATACCTGGTCATCGCGTATTCTAAGTGCGGGCCAGTAGACCACTCACCAGTTGAACCAACATAACCAATAATCTGACTTTGTTCTACTTTTGCTCCATATTTTATACCCTTTCCATAAGCCGACAAGTGAGAATAACGGGTAGTATATATCTCATTATGCCGGATAATCACTGTTTTGCCTATACCTGTTTTCCAGCCAGTAAAAATTACTGTACCGTTTCCAGCAGATGAGACCGGCGTGCCGGTAGGGGCAGCATAATCTATAGCTAAATGTTTGGTGTATCTTCCTAAGATTGGATGCATGCGTTTATAACTAAAACCAGAACTAATATATTTATATTGAAGGGGCGAGCGTAAAAATAGTCGCCTGAGACAATTACCTTCTAAATCATAATAGTCCTCGCGATTTTCTAAATCATGATAATAAATACCCCAATGGATTTCATCATTCAGAGGAAACGAAGCAGAAAATCGCTCAAG
>CAZMTM010000041.1:0-1741 GCA_964569175.1 uncultured Gammaproteobacteria bacterium
TATTCCCAGAATAGCGGTTACATTAAAGACCAGGGTTCCTAACATTCCGCCCAATATCATGTCTTTATGTTTTTTGAAGGCTGCCCTGATAGTCATACTGATTTCCGGCAGGCTGGTACCAATAGCCACTAAAAATAGACCAATAAAAAGCGTTGGAATATTAAGGGCGATAGACAGCGATTTAGAGGCCCTAACGATGATTTCAGCTGAGACCATAAGAAATCCGATACCAATCAAAAGATAAGCTAAATTTTTAAATAAATCTCTGCGGAAAACGCGTTTAACGGTTTTCTCAAATCGTTCACTTTGATGAAAAAGGATAATGTTGTACAGAGCAAAAGCAGTTAAAAGGGCCAGGGCATCTACCCGAGAAAGAGTTTTGTCTAAGAGGAGGAGTAGAGGATAAGCCAGAATCAGCACGACGTAGAGCATATTCTTTTGAATAGTTTTAGATTCTGTTTTTACTCCTTTGACCAGAATGGCCACCAGCCCGATACCCAGAGCAATATCGGCTATATTTGAGCCAAGGACATTGCCCAGTGAAAGAGCGGGTGTTTTATGGAGGGCCGAAAGTATTCCCACAAAGAGTTCAGGTAGAGAGGTAACCATGCCGACCAAAATAAAACTGACCACAAATTCAGAAAGCCGAAGATAGCCGGCGATATAGGTCAGGGCTTTAATTACTAAATCAGCGCTTTTAATCAGGATCAGACAGGCGACCAAAATTATAGCTATATAGAGAAAAATCATAAAATTAATCTAGGATTAATGTAATAAAAGTTAATTTGATAAAACTAACTGACTCGTTGATGTTTTCTTGCTAAGGGGTGAATAAAAAACCTTTTTCCCAATTCAATTAGAATAAGTTCAATCAACCCTAAACTAATAACAATCAACCAATCCCGCCAGTTAAGCGGTACTACCCGGAGAACCCTTTGGAAAAATGGCAGATAAAGGGCAATAAAGAACATGCCCCAACCAATAAGAATACTAATATTAAGAAAAGGATTATCAAAGACATTATAGTGCCAGATGGATTTTTTTAAATTCTTGCAGGATAGAATATAAAATAGTGTATCAACTCCCAGAGCAACAAAAAGTATGGTACGAATGTGAATAATATCCATGCCCATTCTATAGAGATAGATGAAGAGCCCCAATAATATTATATCGGTTATCACTCCGATAATAAGGATTAAAAATTTCATTTCTTTATCTAGAATTTGAGTTTTACGTCCGCGTGCTTTTTCATACAAAACTTCTTTTCCTTCTTTTTCGTAAGCCAGGGCCATAGCCGGCAGGGTATCTTCAATAATGTTAACCCATAAAATTTGGCCAGCCAATATAGGCAGGGGTAATCCCAACAGCAGTGCTCCGCCAATCAAAATAAATTCTGTAAAAGAATCGCTCAGTAAAAAGAGAACTATTTTTTTAATGTTGTCAAAAATATTCCGGCCGGTTTTAATTGCCTCGATAATGGTTTCAAAATTATCATCAAGCAAAACAATATCAGCTATTCCCTTGGTCACTTCTGAGCCGGAACCCAGGGCTACGCCAATATCGGCTGATTTTAAGGCTGGAGCGTCATTAACTCCGTCGCCGGTCATAGCCACTACTTCACCCTGGTCTTGCAAGGCATCAATAATTCTAATTTTATGTTTTGGTTCAACCCGAGCAAAAATACTAATTTTTTTAATTACTTTCTTCAAATCTTGGTCAGAGAGTTTATCTAAATCACTGC
>CAZMTM010000041.1:1751-6370 GCA_964569175.1 uncultured Gammaproteobacteria bacterium
CTGGCCTTATTAATCCTACTTCCCGGCCAATAGTCCGAGCGGTTAATTTGTGGTCGCCGGTAACCAGGATTGGTCTGATACCGGCCAATTTACAATTAACAATAGTTTCTTTAGCTTCAGCCCTCAGGGGATCTTTTAGGGCAACTAGACCGATGAATTTTAAATCTTTTAAGTTTTCTTTTAAATCTTTTTTAAATATTTTATCTTTTGACAAAGTTTTTTGGGCAAAAGCCAACACTCTCAATCCTTTAGTGGTTAATTCTTCAAATTCTTCTTTTATTTTTTTCCTCTTTTCCGGCGTGGTTTTACAAAGAGTCAAAATTCTTTCTGGCGCTCCTTTAACAAAAATAATATGCTTGTCTTTCTCTGATTTTATTTTATTTAAAGTAGCCATATACATTTTTTCTGAATCAAAAGGTATTTCATCAATGCGGGGATATTGGTTTAGGATTTCTTTTCTTTCCAGGCCGGCATGAAGAGCGCCTTGAAGCAGAGCAATCTCGGTAGTGTCACCACTGATTTGCCAATTTTTTAATTCTTCTTCAGGATTTTCAATAACTACATCGTTACAAACCAATCCTATTTTAAGTAATTCTTTGGGATCAATTTTTTCTCCAGGGATAATGTGGGCTACAGCCATTTTCCCTTCGGTCAGGGTACCGGTTTTGTCTGTAGCAATGACAGTGATTGAACCAAGAGTTTCCGCGGCGATTAATTTTCTAGTTAAAGCTTTCTTTTCCAGAATTCTTTGCATACCGACTGCCAGACAGACAGTTATGGCAATAATTAATCCTTCGGGAACGCCGGCTACTGCTACGGCCACTGAGGTGAGCAACATTTCTAAGAAGGAACGGCCGGTGATTAGGCCGCCGATAAAGAGCACCATACAGAGGCCGCCGACAATAATGCCTATAGTTTTGGCTAACTGCCCGATTTTTTTTTGCAAAGGCGTCTTTTCTTCTTCGGTTGTTTTAATCAGAGTGGCAATAGTGCCTAATTCAGTTTTTAATCCGGTGGCCACCACTACAGCCTTAGCTTTGCCGCGGGTGACGTTGGTACCAAAGTAGACCATATTTTCCCGGTCTGCCAGGGGTGTACCTTCTTCTAATACTTCGGTTTGTTTGGTTGAAGGGATGGATTCGCCGGTCAGAGCCGCCTCTTTGGTTTGCAGGTTATGAATTTCAATTAGACGGGCATCAGCCGGAACAATGTCGCCGGCTTCAAGAATAATAATGTCGCCAGGCACTACTTGGTTATTATTAATAATGTGTTCTTCGCTCTTTCTCACAACCCGAGCGGTATAGTGCACCATTTTTTTAAGATGTTCAAAAGTCTTTTCGGCTTTATTTTCTTGGAAAAAACCAACCCAGGCATTAATAAAAACAGCCGCTAAAATTATTCCCATGTCAGTAAATTCTTTTAAAGCCAGACAAATGGCAGCGGCAATTATTAAAACATAGACTAGAGGATTTTTAAATTGATCTCCGAGAATTTTCAAAGCCGAAAGCTTTCTCTTCTCTGGAAGTTTATTTTGTCCGTATTTTTTCAGTCGTTCCGAGACCTGTATTTTTGTTAAACCGTTTTTATCGGCTTTTAAGACCTTCAGTATTCTTTTTATTGGCAGATTGTGCCAGATGTATTCGTTTTTAGTCATGGTTTTATTGTATCATATTTGTTTATAAAATAAAATCCCTGATTTTGGAAAATTTAAAATACCCCCAGTAGGAATCGAACCTACGTCAACTGCTTAAAAGGCAGCTGCTCTACCGTTGAGCTATGGGGGCATTTACCACCATCCGCGACGTTTTCTAACCTCAAATGTTCCGTTCAGTTTACTAATTAAAATATAGTTTCTGCCAACCCGATCTTCAAATTTTATTTTTCTGCTTAACCGAGCTGAGTAGAAGAGAGAATCTGCTTCTCCCGGACTAAGCACGTAAGCTAGGTGCTCTACGCCCTTGGCAGCGTTGTCTTCGTAAAAAACAGTGTATCCTCTAAGATTTTTTGTTGGCATGGTGACTGTTAATAACGTGTGGTAAATTTGTTAATAGTTTTTAACACAAAACAGCTTGCGTTGTTATAGGATTATTATATAATATAAAATATAAAATGTAAATATCAAATATTAACTTGTTATTTTTTGTTTTAATTTTTATTTTTTATTATGGCTGATTTTACTCCAGTATTTGAAAAACTCCCACCGCAGAATGTGGAAGCCGAAGTGGCTCTTCTTGGGTCGCTTCTTATTGATAAAGAAGCGATTATTAAGGTAGCTGATATTGTTAGGCCAGAAGATTTTTATAAAAATCTTCATCAAATAATTTATCAAGCTATTCTGGATGTCTGGGAGCAACGCGAGCCAATTGATATTTTGAGTGTGACTAATCGTTTGGAAGAAAAAAAACAATTAGATAATATCGGCGGGCGGAGTTATCTAGCTACTCTGGCCAATAGCGTGCCGACGGCCAGCCACATTTCTTCCTATGCTCAAATCGTTCAGAAAAAATCAACTTTGCGAAAAGTAATTAGGGCTTCTTCCGAAATCAGTCAGCTCGCCTACCATGAAGACTTAGATACAATTAATGTTCTGGATAAGGCGGAGCAGAAATTATTTGCCATTTCACAAAAATTTTTAAAACGGAATTTTATTTCATTAAAAGATACTCTGGCGGCCGCTTTTGAGAGAATGGATGAATTACATAAAGGGACCAAAGCCATACGCGGTATTCCGACTGGTTTTGCTGACCTTGATAATATTCTGGCCGGGCTTCAACCATCTGAGCTAATCCTTCTGGCTGCCAGGCCGTCTATCGGCAAAAGTGCGTTGGCTTTGGATATTGCCCGTCACGCCTCAATTTATCACAAAATTCCAGTGGGAATTTTTAGCCTGGAGATGTCTAAGGATCAGGTTTGCGATCGGATGATTTGTGCCCAGGCTAATGTTAATCTCTGGAAAGTAAGAACCGGTAATCTTTCTCGCAAGGATTCTGATGGAGATTTTGAAAAATTAGGAGAAGCTTTCGGCGTTCTGTCTGAAGCGCCTATTTTTATAGACGATTCACCGACGGCAAATATAACAGAGATCAGGACTAAGGCCAGACGTTTACAAGCCGAACAAGGACTCGGATTATTACTTGTAGATTATTTACAGTTAATGGAAGGAAACCCTCTCTCGCGGGACGGTCGTGTGCAAGAAGTTTCTCTAATCTCCCGGTCTCTTAAGGCTATTGCCCGGGAATTAGATATTCCGGTGTTGGCTGTTTCTCAGCTTTCCCGAGCCCCTGAAGCCAGAACACCGGCCATTCCTAAATTAGCTGACTTGCGCGAGAGTGGAGCTCTTGAGCAAGATTCGGATGTAGTAATTTTTATTTATCGGAAATTCATGGATCGCGGAATTAAAAATTGTCCGGAACACGAGAAAAATATAGCAGAGATTCATATTGGCAAACACCGCCACGGCCCAGCCGGTGTTACTATCCGCTTATATTTTGACTCAAACACGGCCAGTTTCAGAAGTTTGGAGAAGAAATTAGATATGTCCAATGCAGAAACCACTAAAATAGAGTCCGAAGAACCATTCTAGAATAGTATCAAGTATTTAGTATTTAGAATCAAGTATAAGGTAAATATAAAATCAGGGATCCAATGTTTAATATACTAAATATTCTATTCTTAATACTTAATTCTAAATTGTATGCTTTACCCAGAAGATATTCAGAATCTTGTTGATGAATTTAGTAAATTTCCTAGCATAGGACCGAAAACAGCCCAACGGTTCGTTTTTTATTTATTAAGGAAGGGTCCTCAAGATCTAGAGAGATTTGTTTTAAGTATAAGAAATATAAAAGACATAAAGCCCTGTTCTATCTGTGGTAATTTCTCTGACCAAAAGATTTGCCTGATTTGCCGTAATAAAAATCGTTCTGGTGCCGTTATAGCCCTGGTGGCTGAGCCCCAAGATTTAATGGCTATTGAAAAAATAGGTGAATATAAAGGCACTTATCATGTCTTAGGAGGTTTACTGAATAGGGTGGCTGGTATTGGTCCTGACCAGATTAGAATAAAGGAGCTGATTAAAAGACTGAGAGAACCCCGGGTCAAAGAACTAATATTTGCCCTGAACTCAACAATGGAAGGAGAGAGCACCATGCTTTATATCACTAATCTTATTAAACAGGATAAAGCTCTGGCGGCTAAATTAAAGTTAACAAAAATAGCCAGGGGTTTACCGCTGGGCTCGGAGATAGAATACGCTGACGAAATTACTTTAAGTAGTGCCTTGAAAGAAAGAAAAGTAATTTAAACAAAATGAATCTTATTGAAATTACTGAACAAAAAATATGGGATGAGTTTGTTCTCCAAAACGGAGAACAAATTTTACAATCCTGGTCCTGGAGAAATTTTCAAAAAATATTAGGAAGAAAAATCTGGTGTTTAGCTGTTCAAGAAAACAATAAAATTATTAGCGCCGCTTTAATTGTTAAACATCAGCTGTCTTTAGGCAGGAATTATTTTTATTGTCCGCGCGGACCAGTAATATCTGATAAAATTGCTCAAGAGAAGAAACAAGAAATTTTCAAAGTATTATTAAAAAAGATTGAAGAAATTGCTCAAAAAGA
>CAZMTM010000042.1:0-6355 GCA_964569175.1 uncultured Gammaproteobacteria bacterium
CACTTCCTGATAAAGCGGAAAAGATGAACCACCATCAATCATCATTTCAAATATATTCAGGGCCGAAACCGACTGGTTCCTGCACTCGGCAGTGGTAGCACCAAAGTAAAGGTGGGTCTGGTCAATTTCTTTCTCAATAATTAACTCACGACTGGTTGGTTCTGTCTTGAACATTGACGCTCGCTGGTTAGGCTGGCCAACCAATGGCTCGGGGAAATACTGATTAAATAAACGCAAGACCTGTTTTGGCGTAATGTTACCAACAATAATAAAAGTAAAATTATCCGGGATATAAAAACGTGAAGTAAAACGCTGAAAATCCTGCTTTCTAAAACATAACACTGACTCTTCTGAGCCCAATACGTTTTTACCCAAAAGATGCTGGCCGTAAAGAGTTTGGCAAAACATATCATAAGCATAATAAGATGGTTTATCTTTTCGGCTCCTGATTTCTTGGATAATATTCTGCATTTCCAGAGAAATCTTTTTTGGTTTAAAAGTTGAATGATTAAGCATCTGACTCAAAACCTTAAATCCGCGTTCTACTTCCAATACCGGCAGATGATGGTGATAAAAAGTCATGAATTTATCAGTGTATGCGTTAAGGTAACCGCCAACCGATTCAATCTGGTCGGTTAAAACCTGGTTATTGGGATAAATTTTGCCGCCCTGAAAAAGCATATGTTCGGTAGCGTGGGCAATTCCCCTTTCGTTTGGTCCTTCATCTCTAGTACCAACCTTAATCAGCATACCCATGGATACTGTTTTAACATGACGCATTGGGAAAAACCAAATTGGCACACCAGACCTGCTTCTTAAACAAACAAAACCTGTCTTTCTAAACATTTAAACCTCCTTGTAAAGGACTATTTTAGACTATTTAAACATATTATAGCAAGAATTTATTATTCTGTCAAATTTTATCTTTACCCAGCGCCTTTCTAAGGGTGTCGGTTGGTAATTTTTTCGTTATAACAACTTGACGTTTTCTCAATCCCTGTTATTATATTAAAAAACAAAGCTCTTTAGAATTTATTTACTAAAATTTCAAACAAACTTAGACAAATAAGGAGGTAGAAAAAATGATTAAAAGATATTTGGTAAGTATTTTTCTGTTCAGTATTCTCTTATTTGGAATGTTTCGGCCAACCCCTGTATTGGCATGGGAGAGAGATAAGGCCCTTCACTTTCTCGCCGGCGGAGGAATAAGCGGTACTACCTACGTAAGTTATCGATTTTTTAGCAGAGACGACACAACCAAAACGTTTAATCAAAAACGAGCCCAAGGGTTTGTCATCGGATTATCTGCCAGTTTAACAATTGGCGCAGCAAAAGAAATAGTCTGGGACGGGATGCTGGGAAAAGGCATTCCGGATTTCCAGGATTTTCTAGCAATAACTGATGGAGCTTTAGTAGGAGGAGTTCTGTCTCTCTATATAGACGGTTGGATACACAGAAGGTTTTCAAAGAAAAACGAGAATAAAATACCGTTAATAATGATAAACCCACTCTCTAAAACGTCCCAAATTCAGCTAAGTTGGAAATTCTAATTAACTCGCCCTTGTGGCAAAAACGGCAAAAAACAAGCCACCGCACATTCGGTGGCTTTTTTTATAAAAATAACGTTGATAAAAATACAATCTTGACTTTTTGTCAATTTCTGCTATAATCAAAGCAAATAAGGAGGAGATAAATGAAAAAGGATAATTGGCAAGACCGTACTACTAAATTTTTCACTATAACTGCTTATCTATTTAGTGCTGGCTGGAAACAATTTCTTAATGCCAGCTGGAGAATTCAGATGCATATTGCCACTATCGTATTGGCTTTTTTCTCGTTCGTTCTGTTTAGCAGCATGCAACACTCAGAAATAGCAGTCTGGTTTTTTCTCCCGATAGTCTGGGCACTTCTTTGGATCTGGATTGAGAAAAGATTTCCCTCAAGACACAAATAGAGTAAGAATAAAAGCTCTGTCTACTATATTATCGGTTCGCTCGGTCAAAATGTAAACTTGTTTACATTTTCCCTCGCTGCCAATAATAAAAAGGTCCGTTGATACGGACCTTTGACATTAATATTAAAAACCTCTTTTTATAATATCTCTATCAACTTATTTCTTGATTTATAACCACGGATAATATTAATGGTCGATTTAGGGGCGGCAAAATATTTAGCCAAAATTTCAATCAACCGCTGGTTGGCTCTCCCCTGCTTAGCCGGGGCATTGATATAAACCCGAAATTGGTCAACGGATATTTTATCAACCCTGGCCCGTTTTGCTCCGGGAATAACCCGTATTTGAATCTTCATAATCTGGATTTAGGTTTACTGATATTCGGTTTTTTGCCATAGAACGGTCGGACCGCCCGACCCTTTTTTGTTTTGGCTAAGCGGTTCAATCCTATTTTAATCAATTGATTATTAATAATCCCCTCTTCGCCGATATTTTCGGTCAAACTGACTCCGACAACCGGAATTTTCAAAAGCCAGGATAAGGTATTGGCTACTGATAAAGCCACCCTGATGCCGGCAAAAGAGCCCGGACCGTTAACCACTATAACCCCTCTAATGCCCTTCAATCCTTTATTTGCTTTTTTCAAAAGTTTGTCCAGCCCTTTTAAAATATTTTCGCCGCGACTCTGTTTGGCGGGAAGAGTAAGCCGAACTCTTTGAGTCCGGTTGATAATTAAAAATAAGACTATTCTATTTTGCGCCAAACTATTGATAAATAAATACATTATTCTTAATAAATAATTCTTGTTTCTAAGTTTGGCATTTTTTTCTTTTGCTTAATTTCTTTTTCCCGATTAACTTTTTTCTTTGGTTCAAATTCTTTTTTCAAAATCAAGGCTTCCGCCATTAGTCTGGCTAATCTCGGCCATTTTTCCATTGGCTCATGCGTCAGTAGAGGAATCAAGTCCTTTCGGACAAAATGTTTCTCTAAATTCCTAACTGCCTTGGCAGCCAGGAATACTCTCCTTCTGTATTGTTTAACCCTGCCCTTCAGGATTGTTTCAATCATGGAGCGAATGTTCGGACAATCAGAACACTTTTTCTTAACTTTTTCTTCAAGTGTTTTGGCCAATTCACTTCTTTTAGGATAATCATATAAATAATTTTTTTTCAGGAGAATAGATTTAATACTCCAGGTCGGTCTATCGCCAGTTAGATAAGCGAGAATCTCATCCTTGGCCCTGGTTCGATAATAATACATTTCATCTCTAATATCCTGAGAAATAGCCGTCTGCAAATCTTCCATAGTTACTTTCTCGGACAGTTTTTCAATGGCTCGGCCCTTTCTGGGCAACCTTATCTCCGGAATTATTTCTTTAATAGCGTGTTGTTTTTCGTGATTCAAATTTTGTAAAATTTGTTTATCGGAAAGACCGCTAACATTCTGCAGGCCAATTACCTCATTTAAGTCAGGTATGCCAAACTTATGACCAATGAGTATAGTCCCGCTTACTTTGTTTGCTCTTTCTAAAGTACAGCCATAGATCCGGGCAAAAACTTTTACATCAAAACAGCGCCAGAATAAAAGCATTGGTCTGACAACCAAACTTATCTTGCCCTTGGGCTCAAAATTAAAAATAGCTTTAAATAACTCCTTCTGCCATCTTATGCTCTTCTCCCCTTCTTTGTCTTCCGCCAAAGGATATTTTTCTTGAAATTGTTTAACATATTTTTTAATTGGCCCATGTCGGTCAACATAGATTCCCACTGCTGAATTAATTCTCTTGCGCTGGTCCAAATCTAATCTGGCGTCGTTCATATCCAATTTAATCTGAGCTAAAATTTCTTTTTTTTGCGCGTCGGGATTTTTTTCAACAAAATCCTCTAATTTCTGCTGAATTTTGGCTAACTGTATTTTCTGCATAATCATTTTAAATTCAAACTTTTTTGTCTTTTCTCGCCGGGCCTGTTTCTGTTTTCCCTCTGGCACTTTTTTAATTTTTCCCCTGATTTTGGCCAATTCTTTCCCCGGCTCAAAAGGAAAAATTGGCTGATAAAAAACCTTAATTAAACCCTTAACCCAGGGCATTTGTTCGGGAATCTCTCGCATTTTCTCCTGAAATTTTTCTTTAGGAGAAAGCTCCTCTCGTTTATTCTGCCTTTCGAATGAATTCATATTGATAATTATATCAAAAAATGGCTGTTTGTCAACTCAAAAAACGACTTAATAAAAGCATTTTTTCCCTACATCTTGGATTAACAACATTATCGCTTTAACTGCTGACAAAAAAACTATTGAGGTAATCGCCAATCATCCTGATGTTGATTATATTGTTAAAAATGATTACGCCATTTTTATCCCAGATCCCATCCCTGTAAGTCCAACCTCTCTATTAAACAATATCCAGTGGAACATTCAAATGGTCCGCGCTCCAGAAGTCTGGGAAATGCGTTATCAAGGCAAAGGACAAGTGATTGGCTTTATTGACAGTGGCATTGATACAACTCATCCTATTCTCAGGGGCCGATTGGTTCCTGGTGGTTGGTTTGACGCTGTTAATGATAGCGCCCTGCCCTACGACGATTATGGTCACGGCACTCACGTCAGCGGCATCGCTGGCGGTACAGACGGGTACGGTATTGCGCCTAAAGCCCAGTTTGCTATGGCCAAGGCACTGGCTAGTAACGGTGGTGGCTACTGGGAAGATATGCACGAAGCTCTTCAGTGGTATGCTGAAAACGGAGATGCTCTTGGCGTAAGGATAATTTCTAACTCCTGGGGAACCTGGATTTCTCTATCTTTAGAAGTTTGGCCAGATTTTTTGAATCTGCAGGAATTAGGTTTTATCCCGATTTTTGCTTCTGGAAATAGTGGCTCCCATACCTGCGCGCCCGGCAACTATCCCATAGTTTTTCCGGTTGGGGCAACAGACTTTCTGGATAGTCTAGCTTATTTTTCTTCCCGCGGCCCGGCTCCGGATACTATTCCATGGAACAACCCAGAATACTGGCCCAGAGACGACTGGAATCTAATAGTTCCAGCAATTTCCGCGCCCGGAGTTAAGATTACTTCTTCTTTACCTAATGGTGAGTTCGCTACATGGGACGGTACTTCAATGGCTTGTCCGCATGTAGCCGGCGCCATTGCTTTAATGCTGGAGAAAAACCCAGAACTTGATTTCAAAACTATTTATCAAATACTGACCGATCACAATTTCCGATTAGGGCATGAAACATACCCGGCCAATAAATACGGCTGGGGCCGCCTTGATATTTACAGGGCAATGTTATATGTAAAAGGACCGACGATGAAACCAATCTTCAGGCCTCATATTTCTGCCAGACCCAACCCGCTTATCAGACAAACCCGAATTCGTTATTCCCTGCCAGAACCACAAAAAGTCACCCTAACAATCTATAACATTGCCGGCCAATTAATAAAAACTCTTGAAAGGGGCTACCAGGGAGAAGGGCTACATTCAGTTAGATGGAACGGCCTTTCTCAGAACGGCCAATTGGTCAAAAATGGTATCTACTTCTGTCATTTACAAATTGGCTGCACGGTTTGGTCAGAAAAATTGATTGTTCTAAGATAAAAAACAAAGAGGGGTATAATACCCCTCTTTTTGTATTGCCTATTTTTACACTTTTTTATTTTCATTTTTCTTTATTTTGTGGTATACTAATCTATAGTTATCAATGATGAAATAATAAATCATTAATATTTTTAATAAATCATTAATCACTATGATTAACAAAATTGAAGTTGGACATTTCTGTCTTTCAAATCCCAAAGAGTCAAACAGCTACTCCCACATTTACCTGGCTGAGCCAGGAGCCAAATTTTTAGAAAAATTCGGCCGATTAAGCGTTTTAATTAATTTAAATTTTCACTCTAATATTGAAAAACCGAATTTTTCGGACGGTAAAGAATGGTCGCAAAAACTAATAGACTTTCTAAAAGATAATTATTATGACCCCTTGAAATCAGCTGTGGATGTTGAAAAAGATTTCGAAGGACTTCTGGGCAAAGCTAATGCTTGGCTCAGCCGAGAAAAAGCCCGCAATCCGGACTTGTTTGAAAAACAGCTGATTAATTTTGATGTTGATGTAGTAGTTATCAAAGAAATGACCATTCACTTTGCCCAGATTGGCAATATTCAAACCTATTTAATTCAGGCTGGCAAAAAAAGTAACCTGTCTGAAGGAAAAAGTAAGGCAGCAAAATTTTCAAATATTATCAGCGGTACCCTGGAAGAAGGTAATATTTTATTCTTTACTACGGAAAATATTTTTGATTACTTTTCTCCAGAAAAAATCGTTCAAATGCTTGGGCAAATACCGGCTAACCGAATTGTCCGAAAATTCGAGCAACTGCTAGGAGAAGAATCTGACCGCGTTA
>CAZMTM010000043.1:0-6323 GCA_964569175.1 uncultured Gammaproteobacteria bacterium
CCGCGGTTACTCAAACCGGTAAGCCGCAATATGTTCTTAATTTTGTAATCGGTATTGCCATGCTGATTGGTTCTTTAATGGTAGCCCAACAATTGGGTGTAGCCGGCTCTAGTTTGGCCGGCAAAGCAGTCAACAAAATGCAGTCCATGGCATCCGGCGCGGTCAGAGCGCCGTTTAAGGGATTAAAGTTAGCTGGCGTACAAGCGGTTAAAGAAATACAAGCCAGAACCGCCATTCCCTTAACTAAGGAAAGATGGGGAGATATTAGAGAAAACGCTAGATTTAGACTAGAAGAGCGGAGAAGAAAACAATATGCTGAGAAAGCGAAAACAGCGCTCATTGTTCCTGAAGAATGGGAGCAATTACTCTCAATTAAAGCTTTCCCGATATTAGGAAGAGCGGCCCAACGTTTGTTCAAAAAGGGTGAAAGCCTTAGAAACGAAGCTGGTAAAGATAAAGATAAACTGAATGATTTAGAAGAAACACAGGGACAAAAAATGTCGCAGAGTGATAAAAACCAATTAGACAAAGATATTACACGGGTGGATAAAGATTCAAGAGAAGCGGATCGTGTTTCAAAAAACTTTACTACATACGGAACGGTAGACCTGAATACGTTTGATAGTTTTTTGTCCGCTTTAAGGACAGAAAAAGTCCAATTAGAGACAGATGGTAAATTATTAACGGCCGCTGGCAAACCAAAAGAGGCGCAAAGCAAATTAGCAGAAGCAAATGAATTAGATAAATTAATTGACCACTTAGATGTAAATAAACAATTAGCAAAAGACGCAGATAAAAGTTTTGTAGCGACCGGTAAAATAGACAAAAATATGAGACAGGATTACGAGTCACGTTTTAAAGACTGGTCAGGTGAAAATAAGAAAAACATCAAGGAAAGGGCAAAAGAATTGGACAAACGTGAAATAAATATCCTTTGGTCAGAGAGTGATAGGCAAGAAGTTTCTAATCAGTTAAGTAATCTAGAGGCGGGCGTAAGTAGTTTTAAAATTGACCCTGGAGCCAAAAAAGAATTAGCCGCCGGAATAAACGATTTATTAAAAGAAGCGCAAAAACCATTTAATCAGATTAGTCCTGAAGAAAGAAGAGATATGGCTGATAAAATGCGGGGGATACAGAAAAAAATTAGTGAATTATATAAAAACAAGAAAATTGGCGCAGATGAAAATGATAAATTTGGTAAAATGGCTAAAGTTGCTAAATTGAAATTGAGCAAAGAAGTTCTTAGTGATAGTGAAATGACAAGTATGACTAAACAGAGAGAGGATTTAAGAAAAAAAATTAGTGATAACGAAGCCCGAGCAGAAATACTCCGACCCACTGTTATGACGCCCGAAGAGAGGGGAGCTCTTTATGCGGCGGCAAATAGAAATTATGAAAAGGTTAAAGGAGAAGAGGACCCAGATGTATTGTCTGCTCTATATAAGAAAGCTGAATTGGACAAAGATATTGGATTAGCTATGGCAGTAATGATGAAGCTTAATTCTAATTTAGATATTAACGAACTTCATGGCGCCCTTGACTTGCCGCAGAATTTTAAAGGAATGTCAGGACTCGTCAAGAGACTTAATAAAAACCTTAAACTTCCTCTTCAGCAGGCGTATTCTTTTATTAATGACCTGTGTCAAGAAAATAAACATAAAGGAGCTTTTCGCTTTACGGGCGGGGTGATTAGAGATTCAAAGACAGGCCTATATAGAGATGCCACCGAGGAGGAGCATAATCAGATGGCTATGACTGAATCCGGAAAAGTTGATAGAGAAAAGCTTTATCGAAGCGGCTGGTGGGGATCACTGGTAGGCAAACATACAGACCCAACAACTGGTCAAAGAGTGCCTACATTTGATTTCACTACTGGCAATATTGTCAAGCGTGACCTTGATATTATTGGTACCGAAATCAGGAAGGGCAGATTACAGGCAGAACTGGAACGCAATATGTCGCATAAAAATATAATCGATGGATTGACAGCCATGCGTAAAACGTTAAGCGCCGCAGAAACTACTAAGTTAGATGCGATACTTAATCATTTAAAAATAGCCCAATCAAAGTATTGGTAATTAAACCCGAAAAAATAAATAATAAATTATGGCTGAAGAAAAAAAGATAGATTTTATTGATGAGAAAGTAAGAAAAAAATTACATCAAGAAATTGAGGAAGGTTTTTATTACCATCCAACTCAGCTTAAAAAATGGCATAGAATCAAATTAGCTATTGAAAGCTTTTTGAAAGAAAAGGAAAATTTAAAGAGCCAAGATTCAACAGTTTATAAAGATTTGATTGATTTGCTTAATAAATTCAAGTGGTTTTCTTTTGCTTATCTGACTTCAGCTGAGACCATTGAACTTTTTAAAAAGGGATTAAAATTTGCCCTGGAAGAGAAAACCTTTCCTCTGGAGAAAAATTTAAGTTTATTTTTAATAAAAATTCCTCTCCTTGTCCCAAGAGACGAATCCAAGACAAAAATACGAGAAAATTTACTGGCTAATAATGAAAAAATCACGGATGAGCAAATAACACTTGACGATAAAAAAGTCAGCCCAACTATTTCTAATTGGCTTCAACTTTATAATCGGGAACTGGGAGCCGGGAAAATAAAAAAAATAAAAATAGCTGAATTTTTAATCAAAAACAAAGATATAGCTAAATTAACTCCGGAGAAGAAGGAAAGAATAAGGAGATTATTCGCTCTTTTTGAAGAATTAAAGATTCCAGCTATCACAATAGAGGGGTTGGAAGAAGAATTCTATGTGATTACCGACCGCGGAATTGAGTTACGTAAAAGAGGTAGAACCGAAGAGATTATAAAACCAATGGCACCCCGAGCCCAAGGGCCAAAGCCAGCGCCTTCGGAGGCCGAAGAGCTTAAAGCGATTGAAAAAGAAGTAGAAAAAATTAAAAAGGAAACCCCTCTACCAGATGGTGGGCCGGCTTCACCACTTGATGTGAATCAAGTAGTAGAAAATATTATTGATAAAAACCAGTTGATTTTTGAGGACGAAATTTTTACCAAACGTTTTAAAAATATTGCCGCCTCATTTTTACGAGACGTGCGCGGTGAAATTGAAATCAGAGTTGTTTTGAAAAGACCGCAAAAACTTGGCGGGATGGAACTTGATGAGGTGATGACGGATAAGATTATCAATGCTTTAAAAGAAGAAAAACCAAAAGTTAAAGTTGAACCAGTAAAAAAACCAGCCAATCCTGAACTGGCCGAAAGATTAAAGTCACCCGAAGAAATAATCCCGGCTGCTACCAGAATAGAAGGGCCCGAGCCTACTGAACTGGCTATAGAAGAAAAACCTGCTCTGCCTGAGAAAGAAAAAAAGCAAAAAGAAATAATTAAACCAATACCTCAAGAAGGTCCTTTGGGGACGGTTGAAAAAAAACCAGAAATAACTGGTCCGAAGGAAATTACTAAAGTAGCTGAGGAAATAACTAAAAGAATGCCAGCACCTGAACCAACAGAAGCAAAAGAAAAAGCTATTAAGATACCTGAAGGGGTTCAAAAAGTTGAGGTCAAAAAAGTGCCGGCGAAAAAAGAAAAACCAGAAACTGAAACCAAATCTCCGGCAAAACGTAAAGGACTTTTTAGGCGTTTATTAACCAAGAAAAAACCGGAAAGTAGACCAAGTTTACCAACTGTTAGCAAATCAGTTTCTCCTGAGTCCAAACCAGTTGAGAAAAAGGAAGAAGCAAAAATTTCGGCATCAAAGCCAATATCCTTTGAAGTTAAGGTTCCGCTAGCCGCTTCTCCCAAAGAAAAACCTCTTATCATTAAGCCAGAAAAAAAACCAAGCGAAACTAAACTCCGCGAGGAATTAGCCGCTCTGCCCGAAAAGCCCCAGCCCAAAGCTGGCCCGTCTCTTACAGAGAAAACAGAGCCAATTTCCATCCACCGACCGCCGCCAAAGCCGACTATGGCCAAATTAGAGGAAGTAAAAGTGACGCCGCGAATTTATGGTCCAATTGATGAATTACGCACCATAAGGTTGGAAGACTGGCGACGCTGGGGTACAGCTGAAGAAGCGGCAGAAAAAATAAAAGATAAAATAAACTTATTAGAAGAGGAGTCATTGATTAAAAAAGCCGAAGGCATTAAATCATGGAAAGAATCTGAAATTAATAAATTATATTTGGCTGTTGGCACAGAATCCATTGATAAAGGTATTTCAGTAGAAGAAGTGATTAGTTTACGCCAGAAAGAAAACCGTCCTACCTTGACTGAAAAGGAATTTGATGAGGTGGTAGGATTGAATCAAGTATTAAGATTCTAATTTTATGCAGTTTATCGTTCCCCAATTTATTGATATTGAAACCAAAATTATCGGGCCGATTACACCCAGGCAGTTTATTATTTTAATCGTTACTGGCGGGCTAATTTTTGTCTGTTATAAATTGTCTGATTTCGGTTTATTTATAATTGAAACAATATTACTGATTATTGTTGGCGGGATATTAGCCTTTTTTAAAGTTAATGGCCGTCCAATTCATTACTTTCTTTTGAATTTATTTCAGACTGTGAAAAAACCCGGAGTGAGAGTTTGGTGCAAAGAATCCATTCGTATAATTGAAAAAAGTTTTAGAGAAAGAAAAGAAGGAAAGAAAGAGGGAGAAATAATCGTTCCCAGAAAACCACTTTCCTCCTCCCATCTTTCTCAAGCCGCTTTACTGGTTGATACGGGCGGAAGTTATCAGGAAGAAGAATAAGATTTTGATGAGTAGTTGGTAAATTTACCATTTATATTATAATAATTTAGATTATGGCCAATAAGAAACTAAAATTACCATCAACTCAGAAATATTTAGATATTTCTGAGATCAGAAATGATTGTGTTGTTTTGAAAGATGGCACTCTGCGGGCAGTGCTGTTAGCTTCTTCAATCAATTTTGCCCTCAAATCAGAAGATGAACAAAAAGCGGTTGTTCAGGCTTATGTTCAGTTTTTGAATACTATTGATTTCCCTTTGCAAATTGTTATTCAATCCCGGCCTTTTAATATCAAACCCTATCTTACTCATTTGGCTGAGTTAAAACGGATGCAAACTAATGAACTTTTAAAAAGCCAAATGGCTGATTATACGGATTTTATTAAAGAATTAGTCCAGCTCGGCGAGATAATGAGTAAACGTTTCTATATGGTTATTCCATATAATCCGCTGGGTGACAAAAAACGCGGTTTTATTGCCAGATTGTCAGGGGTCCTTAGTGCGGCCGCCATTGTCAGACTTAAGAGGGAGAAGTTTGAAAAATACAAAGAAGCGCTTTATAGAAGAGTAGACAGAGTAGTGTCGGCTCTCTCCAGTATGGGGGTTAAGTCAGTACCGCTTGATACCCAGAGCCTGATAGAACTTTTCTATAATGCCTATAATCCAGTTGGCGCGGCAACACAAAAGTTAGCTAAATTAGAAGAACTAAGAGTAGAAAAATAAAATTATGCCTATTAAACCAGAGGATTTAAAAGAGCCAACCATTAAAGAAAAAGAACCTCAAATAACTGCCGCAGAAAAGCAGAAGGTTGAGGTTGAGAAAGAAATACGAGCTAAAGAAGTTTTAGAAGCTGAGCAGGCCTATCGGCGAGGGTTGATTACTATTCGAGATTTAATTGCTCCTTCGGCCATGCGGGTTGACCCTAAATGTCTTCAGTTGGGTGATAGATATTTGCGCACTATTTTTGTAACTACTTTCCCTCGTTATATTTCCGTTGGCTGGTTTGCTCCGATAATTAATTTTAACGCTCCGCTTGATATCGCTATGTACTTTTATCCAGTAGAAACTCGGCAGGTTTTAAAGCAGCTGCAAAAGCGTGTTGGTAATCTTGAGGCAGACATTTCCGCTGGGCAAGAGAAGGGTATGCCCCGTGATCCACTCAAGGAAACCGCCTTAAGAGATATTGAAAAGTTGAGAGATGAGTTAACCACCGGCGTTGAACATTTTTTCCAGTTTGCTCTATATGTCACTCTTTATGCTAAAGAAATAAAAGAATTAGATTTATTGACTGAAAAAGTAGAAAGTTTATTTGGCTCAAAATTGGTCTATACCCGCCGCGTTCTTTACCAATCTGAGCAAGGATTCAATTCTACTCTACCTCTTTCTAATGATGAATTGATGATTACGGTTAATATGAATTCATCTCCTTGCGCTTCCAGTTTCCCTTTTATTTCAGCTGATTTAACTTCGGATAGCGGAGTCCTCTACGGCATTAATCGTCATAATAATAGTTTGATTTTATTTGACAGATTCTCCATGCCCAACGCTAACTTTGTGATATTCGCCACCAGTGGATCAGGGAAAAGTTATTTCG
>CAZMTM010000044.1:0-6130 GCA_964569175.1 uncultured Gammaproteobacteria bacterium
TTGGATGGGCCGGAGATTTCGGACGCCGCTTATGATTCGCTGAAAAGAGAATTAATTGAGATGGAAAGGCAGTTTCCCGAATTTTTGACTTCCGGTTCGCCGACCCAGAGAGTGGGCGGCCCACCTTTAGAAAAGTTCAGCAAGGTTAAGCACCAAATTCCGATGCTCTCTCTGGGCGATGCTTTTGAGGAAAGCGAAATTTACGATTGGGAAAGAAGAATCAAAAAACTTCTTCCCGTTTCAGAAGGAATTGATTATTTTGCCGAGTTAAAAATGGATGGCTTGGCTGTTACCCTGATTTATAAAGACGGGGTTTTGGTCAAGGGTGCTACCCGCGGCAATGGCTTTATCGGTGAGGATGTAACCCGGAATTTAAAAACCATTAGAGCTATTCCTTTGAGGATTCGGCTTCGAGGGAAGAAGCTTCAGTTGAAAAAAGTGATTGAGGTCCGAGGAGAAGTTTTTATGTCCAAAAAAGCTTTTGCCGACCTGAATAAAGCGCAGAAAAAGCAAGGAAAATCTATTTTTGCTAATCCAAGAAATGCGGCCGCTGGTTCTCTGCGCCAGCTTAGCTCAAAAATTACCGCTCAGAGAAAATTGAATTTTTATGCTTATGGTCTGGTTAGTGATTGCGGCCAGAAAACTCACCAACAAGCCCATCAGTTGGTAAAATCTTTAGGTTTCCCCGATAACCCCCACAACAGATATTGCGCTAATCTGAAAGAGGTAATTAAGTTTTATAAACGCATTGCTCGTTTGAGAGAGAAATTACCCTATGAAATAGATGGATTGGTAATCAGAGTTAATTCAGAAAAAACTTTTAATAAATTGGGTGTGGTTGGCCGGCGGCCGCGCGGAGCCATTGCTTTAAAATTTCCCGGGGCAGAGACAACTACCAAGATAAAGGATATTATTATTCAGGTTGGCCGCACCGGACGGATAACACCGGTGGCTATACTGGAGCCCAAGAAAATTGGCGGGGTAACAGTTGGCCGGGCCACTCTTCATAACCAGGACGAAATAAAAAGACTGGGTGTAAAGATTAATGATACAGTAGTAGTCCAGCGGGCCGGAGATGTTATCCCTGACGTTGTTCGGGTAATGAAGAATTTGCGGACTGGAAAAGAAAAAGAATTCAGAATGCCCAAACATTGTCCTTATTGCGGGGCCAAAGTTTATCGTAAAACTGGCGAAGTTGATTATTATTGCAGCAATAAAAATTGTTATGCTCAGAGACTGCGAACCTTGACCCACTTTGTTTCCAAAAAGGCATTTGACATTGTTCATCTAGGGCCAAAGATTATCGGTCAGCTTTATGAAGGCGGACTAATTAAAAATTCAGCTGATATCTTTTCTTTAAGTAAAGAGGATTTGGAACCGCTGGAAAGATTTGCCGAAAAGTCGGCTGAAAATGTTATTGCCGCTATTAAAAAAAGCAAGAAAGTGGAATTGTCTCGTTTTATTTACGCCCTGGGTATTCGTCATGTGGGCGAGGAGACAGCTGTTGATTTGGCCAATTATTTTGGCAGTTTAGCTAAACTGGCCAGGGCAAAACCAGCAGATTTGGCAGTGGTTGAAGATATTGGCGAAGTAGTGGCCAATAGTATTGAGAAGTGGTTTCAAGATAAAAAAAATCAAGAGTTAATTAATAGGTTAAAAAAGGCCGGATTAAAAATTATCTTACCAAAAAAAGTCAGCCGGAAATTAGCCGGTAGGACATTTGTTTTGACCGGTGGTCTGGATAAACTTACCCGGGATGAAGCCAAAGAAAGAATAAGGAGGTTGGGCGGGGATATTTCCGGCTCGGTCAGTAAAAAAACTGATTTTGTGGTGGCGGGGATTCAACCCGGTTCAAAATATGCTAAAGCCAAAAAATTGGGCGTAAAAATTATCAGCGAGCAGGAATTTTTAAAAATGGTAAAATAGAAAATATCAAGATATAATTATTAAATGTGATATAATTATTAAATATGATTACTGAGAAGGAAATACGACACATTGCCGTTCTGGCCCGGCTTAAATTAACGGGGCCGGAAATAAAAAAATATCAGAAACAGCTTTCTGAGATTTTAGATTATATCGGCCAGCTTAAAAAAGTTTCTACTAAAAATATTGAACCCTGTGCTGGCGGCACCAATCTTAAAAATGTGTTTCGCCAGGATGAACCCGTTCAGTCAGACAACAAAACACGGAAAAAATTATTAGATGCCGCCCCGGTCAGAGAAGGAAATCTAATTAAAACTAAGGGAGTGTTTGCCGAGAAATAAACTTATGAATTTAAATAACCTGACAATTTTTCAGGCCCATCAGGGATTAAAGAAAAAAGAATTTTCCAGCCAGGAATTAACCCGGGCCTGCTTGAAAGAAATAAAAAAGAAAGATAAACAAATTAATGCTTTTATTACTGTCTTGGAGAAGCAGGCTTTGAAGCAAGCCAGAGAGGCAGATAAAAAAATTGCCGCTCACGGCCCGGCTCAAATTTTAACCGGTATTCCTTTAGCCGTTAAGGATAATATTTTAATTAATGATATCCGTTGTACGGCCGGTTCAAAAATATTAGCCAATTATCAAGCCCCTTATGATGCCACGGTAATTAAGAAATTGAGAGAAGCCGGCGCTGTTTTTTTGGGCAAGACCAATCTTGATGAATTTGCCATGGGTTCTTCAACTGAAACTTCTTTTTTCGGTCCGACGCGAAATCCCAGGAATCTTGACTGTGTTCCCGGCGGCTCGTCTGGCGGTTCGGCGGCTGCGGTGGCGGCCAGGATGTGTTCAGGCGCTCTTGGTTCAGATACCGGCGGCTCCATTCGTCAGCCAGCCAGTTTTTGCGGGGTATTTGGATTAAAACCAACTTATGGCCGGGTTTCGCGGACCGGTTTAATGGCCATGGCCTCTTCACTTGATCAGATTGGGCCAATTGGTCGTTGTGTGAAAGATATAGCCATTTTACTGCAGGCAATTGAAGGAAAAGACAGTTTGGATTCAACCAGCGCAGATTTAGTTTTTAAAACTGAACTGCCCGGGAAGAAAAGTTTAGCTAATCTAAAGATTGGTATCCCTAAAGAATATTTTATTAAAGGTTTGAATCCAGCCGTTAGAAAAGCGGTTGAAAAAGTAATTAAAAGTTTAGAAAAACTGGGCGCTGATATTAAAGAAGTTAGTCTGCCGCACACTAAGTACGCTCTGGCTTGTTATTACATTATTATGCCGGCCGAAGTTTCAGCTAATTTAGCCCGCTATGACGGGATAAAATACGGTTATTCAAAACAAAAAAAAGACGGTAATTTATTAGACATTTATTTGGATTCGCGAACGCAGGGATTTGGCGATGAGGTTAGGCGCCGGATTATGCTCGGCACTTACACTCTCTCGGCTGGTTATTATCAGGCATATTATTTAAAGGCTCAGCAGATTCGGACTTTAATTAAAGAAGATTTTACTAAGGTTTTTAAAAAAGTTGATTGTTTAATTACTCCGACCAGCCCAACCACGGCTTTCAAGATTGGTGAAAAAATAGACGACCCTTTAACCATGTATTTAGGCGATATTTATACGGTGTCAATAAATTTAGCCGGTTTGCCGGCTTTAAGTGTGCCCGGCGGCGAGATTGACGGCCTGCCAATTGGCTTACAGCTGATTGCTAATCATTTTGCCGAAAATAAAATTTTAGAATTGGCTAAAATTGTGGAGGGGTTATAGAAATCAAACGACTATATTTTTTAATCTTGACATTATTTATCTAACGGTGTATACTTTTATTTAATAAGTTTAATTAAGTGGTTAAATAATTTTTTATGAAAAACAAGAAAACAATAATTCCCTGGATAATTTACGGGGTTTTAGCAGTGCTTTTAATCGGTTCTGTCTTTACCAGCGGTTTTGGTGTTAAAAATCTTATCTTCCGCTCGCCAGACGCTATTGCCGGTCAGGCGGTTAACTTTGTTAATGAAAATCTTTTAGCCGCCGGCTCAGTCGCCACCCTGGTTGAATCTACTTGCTTGAAAAACGTTGGTCTTTGCAAATTTAAGGTCCAGATAAACGGGGACCAGACATTTGATTCCTATGTTTCTGACGATGGCAAACTTTTATTTCCCGAAGCCATTGATATAGCCGAAATCCTGGCCCAGCAGAAAGAAGCGGCTGAAGAACCGACCCAAACCATTGAGGTTGTCAAACGGGATGTCCCCGAAGTAGAGTTGTTTATTATGTCATATTGTCCGTTTGGATTGCAGGCCCAGAAAGCAATGTTGCCGGTTTATGATTTATTAAAAGACAAGGCTGACATTAAGATACATTTTGTTAATTATGCTATGCACGGGAGAATAGAACTGGACGAAAATTTAAGACAGTATTGTATTCAGGCAGAGGAACCGGAAAAATTCAGCCCGTATCTCAGCTGTTTTGTTGAAGATGGAGATTCTGATAGATGCCAAGCTTTAGCTAAAGTAAATAAAAGTAAGCTGGCGGCTTGCGTTTCCGCTACTGATAAAGAGTATAAAATTAGTGAGTTGTATGCTGATGAAAATACCTGGATTGGCGGGAGATACCCCCGATTTGACATAGATTCTGGGCTTAACGGGAAATATGGCGTTCAGGGTTCGCCAACCATTGTCATTAATGACCAGGTGGTTAATATTAATCTCCGATCACCGGAGAATTACAAGACAACTATCTGTCAGGCCTTTAATTCGGCGCCAGAAGAATGTTTGCAAACCCTATCTAACAATGTTCCGGTGACAGATTTTGGCGTTGGAGAAACAGACTCTTCAAATGGCGGACAATGCCAGTAGTTTTAGAGCAGAATACTTAGTCTGGATTATACTATGTGGATATTTAATTTTTTACATACTTTTCAGCCCCAGCCGATTGTTTTCCGGCTGGGGCCTTTGACTATTTACTGGTATGGTTTGTTAATTATTTTGGCTGGCTTACTGGGTTATTGGCTGACGCTTAAACTTACGGAGGCCGGGCCTCCGGAGATTCAGAATCTCATTTTTTATCTGATAATTTTTGGTTTAATTGGCGCCAGGATTTATCACGTTCTTTGCGAATTACCCTATTATCTTAGAGACCCGCTGGCTGTCCTAAAAGTCTGGCAGGGAGGTTTGGGTATTTTTGGGGCGGTTATAGCCGGAATAATAGTGTTGTATTTCTACGGACGAAGGAATAAGATATCTTTTTTGTGGCTGGCCGATTTAATTGCCCCGGCCTTAATTTTAGGTCAGGCAATTGGCCGCTGGGGCAACTGGTTTAACCAGGAGTTATACGGTTTACCGACTAATTTACCCTGGGGTATTCCAATTTCTTTAGCTAATCGGTTGGTTGACTGGCAGTCCAGTCAGTATTTTCACCCTGTTTTTTTGTATGAATCAATCGGTTGTTTAATTATTTTTGTCATTTTACTTTGTCTTCATAAAGTGCGCCTGACAAAACCGGAGGCCTGGCCTTCGGAGATTCACGGTCGGATTTTTGCTTTATATTTAATCCTTTATCCACTAATTCGGTTTTCAGTTGAATTTTTGCGGATTAACCCCCAGCCTATATTCTTTGGTCTTAGATTAGCTCAATTGGTGGCTGTTTTAATGTTTGTAGCCGGTTGGGTAATTTTGATCAAGAGTTCAAGGCAGAAAAAAATCACAGAGAATCTGTGAAGAGTATGGAATAAGGAATTGACCAGGCGAAACCTGGTCAATTTTTAGTCTTTAAGATTATGCTAAAAAATAGTTTTTAACAGCAAATTCAAATTGCTGAACGAATAATTCTTTGAAAAATCTTGCGCTGTTTTGCTCATAAAAAATAATCATAGCCTTTTTGTAATCGTTTTCGCTTATACTACGGAAAGAAAGAGGACAAGCATTATGGGCTAAAAGAAGGGCATTGCCCAATAATCTGGCGGTACGCTTATTACCATCCTCAAAGGGTTGGACATAAGATAACATTAGAATAGCTACTAACGCCTTAGAAAATGGATCTTTCAGGATATTGATATTTTTTGTAGTTTTTTCTATCGCTTCTCTGACTTGATATTGATTGCCCAATGGTTTGTATTTTGTCCCCACAATTCCTACTAATTTCTTTCTCAGCCCGCTTTTAATTTGTAAACCTTTAGCAAGCAACCTATGGATATTTT
>CAZMTM010000045.1:0-3203 GCA_964569175.1 uncultured Gammaproteobacteria bacterium
CTATCAAGCAATAATGAAAAAATAAAAATAAGTTATATAAGCTTTACATTTATGCATTTTGATCTTAGAGAAGACGAGGAAATAAAAAGCCTGAATCGAAAGCATTCAATAACCTACGGAGCACAAATTTTAGCCAGTCTTTTTTTGGTTGTTGCGCCGTTCTTTTTTATGGTCCCGCTTTGGCGATTGGAAAAATGGGGCTATATTATTTTCGGATTTTTGGTTGGTCTGGGAATCATTTTTTTTCTCCGGGTTTTGATTAGCTGGTATTCAAATGTTTTGGTGATAACCGATGAACGTTTGATTGTGGTTGAACGCAAGGGGTTTTTTCAGAAGAAAATATCTAAGATAGGGTATGAACAAATTAGGGCAGTTGAAGTTTCTATTAAAGGAATATTCCAGACCTTGTTTAAGTGCGGCTCATTACATATCCGACTTATTGAATCACCAAATGTGATTGAACTGGCCAATCTTTCTCGTCCGACCAAGATTCAGGAATTAATTCTTCGTTTAAAGGGAGAATTTCAAAAAGAAAGTAAGATTGATCAAATGGGTTATTCGCGTCTCTTAGAAATGGCTCGTCAATTGCGGGATAAGCTGGGTCGCGATAAATTCAAAGAAATTGTTGAGGAATAAAAGAATAAAAAAGCGAAGAAAAAAACAATGGCCAAAAAGATAATATTAAAAAAAGTCCTTGCTTCTAAGACTTTATCCTATTTATTAGCTTTACTTTTACTCTTTGGTCTGGTGGCTCTTGGGCGGGAAATAAATCGCCGAGTTATCTTAAGAAAACAATTATCTAGAATAGAAGCTCAGGTTCAAGATAAAGAACACAAAAACGAGGAACTTTTAGATAAGATAGGGCAAATGGAAACTGACTATTTTAAAGAAAAAGCCGCTCGACTGAAGTTGGGTTTACAGAAACCGGGCGAGCGAGTAATTGTTATAGTTCCATTTGAGGGAAAAGATAATCAAACAGAATCACGAATCAAAGCTTTCGGCAGAAAAATTTCTAATTTTAAGGGATGGTGGAATTATTTTTTTAAATGAGACAAAGGATATTAGGAAAAACCAAAATCGGGAGTCGGACTCCCGATTTTCTATTCTATATTCTATATTCTATATTCTATATTTTAATATAGGTAGCCCCAGGTTTGCAGCTTGTCAGAATCCTCTAGCCATTTTGCCCCGATATCAACCCGATAAAACATATTGGGAATCATAATATTTTTAATCCGGCGATAAACCTGGCGACGAGATTCTTCAACCGTGGTTCCTGAACCAGTAATAACCAGGAGACAACCCGAAGTGGCGGCAATTCGCCAGACACCATCTACTATTTTAACATCTTCTATATGTACACCGTCTAAATTGTCTGGTTTTTTAAAGAGAATTGGCAGGTCTCTATATACTTTTATCTCGGGGTCTTTCGGATAAGAAAAGTAGGAGGGGACCATAATTCTGGCGCCGACTTGAAATCCTTTCTTTGTTTTTAGTTCAAGGTCTTCGCCGCGGGCTAATTTTGCCATCCACTCTCCAGCTGGCGTTTGTATTCCTTCAAGCTGGATTTGAATAGTTGGGAAACCAAAGCGTGCAGTAAATTCGAGCGGGTAAATGCCGCGACTGTTCACAATACAGTTGAGGTCTATGTAGCCATGGTAACCAGATTCTATTAAATCTGGTTTTATTTTTTTTAACGTAGTCGCAAAAATAGGGTTTGTCTGGGACCAGAACATCGAAGTACCCATCTCGCCGGTCAGCGGTCCTAAATCCCCCGGGAATAATCTTTTATGTTCAAAGTTGATATTGATTGGTCGGATGAAATCTTTACCATTGAAATAAGCGCCAACGGCAACCTCTACTCCATTAACAAATTTTTGTAATTGGAAAGTGGGTGCTTTTTTTTGCCAGACATCTTTATTTTGTTCTAAAAGGGCTAGAATGTCTTTACCGTCATCTTCCTGACCTAAAAATAAAAGTCCTTTGCCGGCTGAAGGGACATTACCGCTTGGTTTAAAAACATACCGACCCGGATTATTTTTAATAAAGTTAATTGCCTCATTATAATCTGAGAAGTCTTGATGGGGCAAGACATTAATACCGTGTTTTTTAAGCTCGGCCTGGCCAAAATCACGGTCCATTTCTAATCGGTCAGTGTAGATACTACCGCCAATAACTGCCTTACCTTTTCTGCGCAATTTTTCCGCTATTTTACCAAACTCAACGTCATCAAAAACGATTATATCGGCCCAGTTTATCCATTTTTTCCAGTCATCAACTTTTTCTACAAACCCATCATAAGCGTCAATATCGGATTTTTCTTTGATATAACATTTTACTTTATGCCCTTCTTTTTTAATGTGCCAGGCTAAGTCACCACTTAAACTTTCTAAAGAAACAAAAAGAAATTTTAAAGGGTTAAATTCTTCTTTTGGTTTTTCAGTTAGTTTTTCAATTAGTTTTTTTGGCAGAATACTTTGCTGAGGATCATTTTTTTTTATTTGCCCGTTAGCCATAGAAATTTTTTAAAATTTTTTAATTCCTTTTTTAATTTTAAACTTTAAAAATTTTAAGTCAAAGATTTTTTGTGGATAAGTCAGGAGGAGAATTTCGTTTGACAATTTTTAAAAAATGTGTTATCCTGTTTATAACTAATTCATGTAGTTCTTTAGAAAGGAGGCAAAATTGCCAGAAAAGAAGAGACTGCTGGTTTTTGATCCGCTGGATAAGAATTTCTGCCCGTCAAAGCCAGTTCAGAATATTGATTGTAAAGATTTGAGTGATAAGGAAGCAGCTCAATTGGTTAAGGCTGGTATCATGGGGATAACCCTCAAGAGAGATGGTTTTTGTCATATAAGCGTTAAGACAAAAAGAGAAAAAATTTATACCCGGGGCATAAACGAAGCCACTGAAAGATTTCCTCACTTAGTTGGCGAATTAGCGGCCCTTAATTTACCAGCCAAAACTATATTGGTTGGCGAAATTATTTTTGGCGACGGCAAGATGGATGATTGGGAAATGGTTTCAAAAATCTGTCAATCCGGACCCGAACGGGCCATAAAATTGCAGAAGGAACTGGGTTGGGTCAGATATTTAATTTTTAATGTTATGTTCTGGGACGGCCAAGAATATATCAAAAGACCTTATCAGGAGAACTATGATCTGATTCATTCTTTATTGCCCGAACCAACCGAATATCTTTT